>JAFXKH010000010.1 GCA_017531795.1 Clostridia bacterium | reverse complement strand
TCATTTTTGTGTGTGCTATGGACAAGTGGGGGGGGGTTTTTTATAAACAAGCAAAAATTTAATGTTTAATTTAACTTTGAGATATATTATATATGAAATATAATGATAGAGGTAAAAATGGAAACAAAAGAAGGTAATTTAATAACGGCGGTAAACGCACTTCGTACGTCTTTGTCCGAAGAATTGGGCGAAGGTGAGGGATTTGTCGAAACCTTTCGTGCCTTCCGAAAAAGTATGACGTTATACGGCTGTGCCATACGAGAAATACGCACCAAATTTGAGGTGCTTAACGATGAACTTGCTCTCACGGGATCACGTAATCCCATAAAGAACATCTATTCACGAGTGAAATCGCCCGAGAGTATTTTTGGTAAGATGAAGAGGAAGGGCATTCCCTTTACGATTGAGAATATGGAAATGGTGTTGAACGATATTGCAGGCGTGCGTGTGGTATGTCAATACATAGATGATATTTATACGGTTGCCGCTATGCTGGGGGGTCAAGATGACATTGCCGTCGTAAGCATCAAGGATTATATAAAAAATCCCAAGCCCAACGGTTATCGCTCTTTTCATATGATCGTTGAAGTGCCCGTATTTTTCTCCGAAGAGAAAAATATCGTGCGAGTGGAGGTGCAAATCCGAACGATTGCTATGGACTTTTGGGCTACGCTTGAACATGGCTTGAAGTATAAGCATCAGATTGCAAACGAAAAGGAAATTGTGGAAGAACTCAAATATTGTTCGGAAAAGGCTTATGATCTTGACGTGCGTATGCAAAGCCTCAAAGACCAGATTTATGGCAAAAACCATTCTTTGGAAAAACAATAAAAGCTCTATTAGCGCAAAGTGTTGAATATAACGCCTTATATGCGTCGCAATACTGCATAAACATTATGTAAAATTATTTTATATACATATTTAATATTTTTTAAAATAAAGAAAAATTTTTAGGTATTAGGTCTTGCAATTACTTTTACATTACAAAAATCGTATAACGTATGAATAATATTGAAACAAAGCCTAATCGAAAAATAAGTTATGATTGACGAAAAATTACGTGTTTTGACGAAAATTGTCGTGCGAATTTGTATACGTTGAAAACAAACGGGTATTGCGAAGAGTTGGAAGATAAGCAAGAGATAAAAAGCAGGGCAAATCACTTGACTTAAAACTTAATATCTTATATAATAATTCGGTAATAATACGCCCATCGATTCGGCAAATATATAATATAAAGGAAGACTAACAATGAAAAGAACTTATCAGCCCAAGAAAAGAGCGCAGAGAAAGGTGCACGGATTCCGCGCAAGAATGAAAACGAGCGCAGGACGCAGAGTACTTAAGCGTCGTCGCGACAAGGGCAGAAAGAACCTTACCCCGAAGCCCCTCGGTAAGAACTGATAACGTATGCTCGGCAAGAATCACCGACTTCGCGCCCGTGGGAGTTTCTCGTACGTAAGATCACACGGCGTAAAAATCGGAGGAAAATATATTTCCTTCGTCGCGCTGAAAGGCAAGGGCAAGCGCATCGGTTTCGTCGTTTCGAATAAAATAGGCAAAGCCGTTCGTCGCAATCTCATCAAACGCCGTATGCGTGGCGTAGCAAGAGAAATACTTGCAGATTTAAGCGCAGGACAGATGATATTTATCGCAAAACCGGGAATTACTGAACTTACGTACTCCGAGATAAAGGAAGGTATGCTGGCAGTAGCGAAAAAAGCGGGATTTTTGTAAGCGTATGATACTCAGAAGAAAGAAAAAACTCACGCCACTCAGGGTGATAGTATCCATCGTTACCTTAAAGTGGTTGTTTCAAGGGTTAATACGCCTGTATAAACTCACTCTATCCAAAGCAATAGGCAAATCGTGTATATATTATCCGACTTGTTCAAGTTATATGTATGAAGCGATAGAGGAGTGGGGCGTAATTATCGGCATAGGAATGGGCGTTGCCCGAATCGCGCGGTGCAATCCGTTTGCGAAAGGTGGCTTCGATCCCGTTCCGTTCAACCCCAAAGGAGAAATGAAATGGCTTTATTAGCCGAATTAACAGTTCAGCCTTTTATGGATTTTCCGTGGGCGCTTTTGCTTAACGGAGCGATGTCAGGCATTGGGTTTTACGCCCTCCGCATCGTTCTTTTAACCGTTGTCTTGAAAATTATACTTTTCCCGCTTGACCTGTTCCAGCGTTATAAGATGCGTAAAAACCAGCTTATAACGATGCGTATCAAGCCTCAGCTCGAAAAGCTCGAAAAAGCGTACGGCGGTAACCCTAAGGTTTTACAGCAAAAGCAAGCGGAACTCAATAAACGTGAAGGTATGAGTTACATGGCAAGTTGTTTGCCTATGATAATAACTCTCGTAGTTTTCATTTGGCTTTGGTCCTCGCTTCAGATGACGGCGAACTACAAGCAGTTCGAAAACTACGCAAAAGTATACGACATATACTCCAACGCGTATCAGACGGCTATCGGTAGTGATTATTATTCGACTTCGGTAGACGGATTGGCAGACTCTTACGGCGAGAGCGTAAGGGCGGTTTATGACCAGGCATTCGTGGACGAATATACGTCAAGTAGCGATATAGCGACGGCAAAAGCCACGGCGTTCGCTACGGCGAGCGCGTATAACGCAGGCGAGAAATCGACGGCGTATTATTCGTTATATCTTGAAACGTACTCGAAGTGGTTTGCAAACGGCTTTGAAAAGAACGTCGGCGCGTCCAGCATTGACGCAACGAAGGCTCTTGCGAGCGAGGCGGGCGCAAGCAACGCGCGCGTTATTGCAGAGCAGTATTGCCGTACCATAGCGCAGAACGACGTGTACGACTATTATTATAACGAAGGCGCGTACGCCGACGGTAAGGGCTATCAGAGCGACAGTTTCCTTTGGATAAAGGATATTTGGGCGGCGGATACTCCGTGGGCGAACTCTATCGCTCCCGACGTTAAGACGTTCAAAACCACTATCGGCGAATACGCAACCAATCCCGAACGTTCAGGCATTGACGAAGCGGTGCTTAATAAGATGGTAGACTCTTATGAGATCGTTATGGCGAGAGTTATTGGGGAAGGTAAGTTCGGTGTAAACGGCTTGCTTATTCTGCCCGTGCTTGCCGTTGGTTTGAACGTTATCATGCAGATAATCACGAACAGACAGCAGAAGAAGAGTGGACAAAATGCGGCTGCCGGCACTCAGAACGCAGGCTGTATGAAAGCCATGCTCTTCGTAATGCCCGTAATGATGGGTTATTTCGCAATCCAATACTGCTCGGCGTTCACCTTGTATATGGTAACGAACTCGGCAATGAGCCTTCTCATCAATCTCATCTCGTCCAAAATTTCGAACAAGATGATCCCCATTAACGAGAACGTAGTCTCTGCGAAAAAGAAAGAAGATGCAGTTTCCCGTTACGGCAGACCTGACCCCAATTCCAAGAAATAATCGGGGCTAACGGAGATTTAATGAAAACCATTGAAACGGTTGGAAAAGATATAGAACAAGCGCTTAAAAACGGTTTGGCAGAACTCGGTTGCAAGATAGACGACGTAGACGTAAAGATACTCGAACATCCGGGCATTTTCCGTAAGGCTCGTGTGCGTCTGACCTATACGAAGGCGGACGAACACCGCATTAAAACGGCTGCGGGCGTTATGCGTAACCTTGAAGAAAGGGCGGCAAAATCTACGTCCCAAGCCAAAAATTGGCGCGAACGCAAAAACGAACGCGATGCGCTCAAAGCAAGCGTGAAAGGTCAGCGCGGTGAAGAAAAGGCAAAGCAACCCGAACAGAAAACGCAACCGACCACCGCAAAACCCGTTCAGCAAAAGGTTAATAACCAGCCCAAAGCGGAACAGCCCAAGACGGAGAAAAAGGTAGAACAGCCCAAACAACCCGTTCAGGCAAAGCCCGCTCAACAAACGCAAGTTCAGGCAAAGCCCGAGTTCAGAAAGGACTTCCGCGCTGAACTTCTCAAAGCGCAGTCCACAGGCGCGCCTCTTCAGTCCAAGGCAGAACAGCCTAAGACGGAGAAAAAGGTAGAAGAGCCCAAAGCGGAACAGCCTAAGACGGAGAAAAAGACAGAACAGCCCAAAGCGGAACAGCAAGCCAAGTCTTTGCCCACAGCGCAGGAAGTTGCAGAGGCAAGAGAAAAGGCTGTTGCATACTTGCGTGGTATTGCGCCCTTAATCGGCGAAACGTCTGCGCTTACGTCCGAAACGACGGACAGCGAAGTATTCTTTAAGTTCGTTGAAGAATCGGAAACGCTCGTAGCAAACAAGGGCGAGGCGTTGGATGCGCTGGAATATCTCGTTAATGCAACGGTGGGCGGAAACGTCAAGATAAACGTAGACAGCGGATCTTTCCGCGCCCGTCGTGACGAAGCGCTCGTGAGACTTGCTAACGAAAAAGCGGGCGTGGCGGTGCAAACGGGAAAACGCGTTCAGCTTCCGCCTATGAACTCTGCATCCAGAAAGACGGTTCACGCCGTACTTTCCGAGCGCGGTGACGTCATAACGAGAAGTGAAGGCAAAGAGCCGAACAGATATATCGTGATTATGCCCAAGCAGGGTGGTAAGAACGGTGGCAAAGCGAATTATAAGCACAATAAGAAATTCAAGAACAAGAAAAAATCCGTTGGAGTAAGCGGTGAAAAAGCGTAATTTATTATGGATAATATTAGGTGGAGCGACGACGGTCGCTCTATCTTTTTTGGTAGGATTGATTGAGAACGAAGTGGCGCAAGCGGTGCGTTGGTGCGTTTTTGCGTTTGGTCTGCTCCTTTTTATCGCAGGCGTCGTGGCGTTTGCGGTCCTTCTTCGCAAACCCGACAAAAGACGGCTTATCCCCGAAGGCGCAGAGTACGAAGTCAAAAAATGCCTTATGACGTCGCCTGAAATTGAATTGTACCATATCTTGCTCAAAATTCTCGGACGAAAGTATTGCGTGTTTCCGCAAATGTCGCTCAACGCTATGCTCGACAAGCGGAGTGGTGGCGGTTTCAGAAGCGAACTCTTCCGCATAGCGGACTTTTGCATAACCGATTTGTCCTACCAGCCTTTGCTCGTTATCGAACTCAACGATTCTTCACACCAGCGTGAAGAACGCCGACTTCGTGACGAAAAAGTTTTGGCAATCTGCGCCAACGCCGGTCTGCCCGTATTGAGTATACCTTTGAGTATGGCTCGTGACGAAAAACGCATCAAAAACGAAGTTCGACGAATGCTCTGAAATTCGTCAAAATTCCAAACTCAAACGCTTTATATAAAACTTAAACACTTGACATAAAACGTAAAAATCGGTATAATTCGGCTCAGTCATAAGTCCTGAAAAAACTTATAACAAATCAAAAATCGGCGTAACTGCCGAAAATATATCCCGCAAATAGCGGAAAAATTTATAAAGGAGATTGAAAGATGGCATTAAGCAAAAAACAAGCATCGTTCGACGTTGAAAAATGGGTTAAGAGCGAGCAGGCAGGTCGTGACCTTTGCGGTCAGTTCGACTTCTGCGCTTACTGCGATAAGGAAAAGGAAAACCCTTGCGCAAAAGCGCTTGACGCTCACAAGAAAGCAACCAAGCCCGTAGCAAAGAGAACGCGCGCGAAAAAGGCAAAGACTGCTGAAACAGAAACAGAACAGCCCAAAGCAAAGCCCGCCACCAAGAGAAAGACCGCAAAAAAGCAGGCGTAACCTTCTCTTTGGTAAGCAGACCTGTAACTTAATTTATTGCTCAAATTACATACTGACTTTTGTTTGGAATTAAGTTATTTACAAACAAATGATGAGAAGTGTCGACTTATTAAGTTGACACTTTTTTATTGGGGAAAAAGCATACGAGAATTTAGCGTGTTCTCCGTTAAGGAGAACACGCTAAAACTAAGTTTGCCCTTACGGGCAAGTGAAGTTATCTTCGATAGTGAAGTTCACTTCGTGAATGAAGTTTTGCCTTCGACAAAGTATAAAGGCAAACTTAACTTCACTGCGAGCCTTTGCGAGCAACTTCACTGTACGTAACACAACTATAATTAAAAAATTTTGAGCCGACTGCAAACGCTCAAAATTTTTTTATATCTTTAATCTTCAAAAGGCTTATCATTTCTTGGCATACTTAAAAACGTTTGACAAAAATAGGGCGTAAGCATTATAATAATACTGGCATATATTAGGAAAGGAGCAATTTATGATTAACGTACCCGAAACGTTCGGAAGCATGGTTTTCAACGACGCGGAGATGAGCAAACGTCTCTCTCCCGCCACGTATAAGGCGCTCAAAAGCACGATGTACGTGGATAGCGCGCTTCCCGTCGAGCTTGCCGACGAAATAGCCGAGGCAATGAAAATTTGGGCGATAGAGAAAGGCGCAACGCATTATACGCATTGGTTTCAGCCCATGACGGGACTGCCCGCAGAAAAGCACGACTCGTTTATCGAACCGCAAACGAACGGCACGGTTATTATGACGTTCAAGGGCAAGGAACTCATCAAGGGCGAGCCTGACGCGTCGAGTTTCCCTTCGGGCGGTATGCGTGAAACGGCGGAAGCGCGCGGTTATACGGCGTGGGATCCGACGAGTTACGCTTTCGTTATGGGTACGACGTTATACGTGCCGACCTGCTTTATCTCGTACACGGGCGAAGTGTTGGACAAGAAAACTCCGCTGTTGCGTTCAATGTCGGCGATAAACAAGGTGGCGACTCGTCTTGCCAATCTGCTGGGCGTTAAGTGTGAGAGCGTTCGCACAACGGTTGGAGCAGAGCAGGAGTATTTCCTTATTGATAAAGAACTTCACGATGCGCGCAAGGATCTCAGATACACAGGCAGAACGCTGTTCGGCGCGCCTCCGCCCAAGGGGCAGGAACTTGAAGACCAATACTTCGGCGCGATTCGTCCGCGCGTAATGGCGTTTATGGAAGACGTGGACATGAAGTTGTGGAAACTCGGCGTGAACTCCAAAACCCGTCACAACGAAGTCGCGCCCTGTCAGCACGAGCTTGCGCCCGTATATTCGTCCATAAACGTTGCGACTGACCACAACCTTCTCACTATGGAAGTGCTGAAAAAGACGGCGGAAGAACACGGGCTGGCTTGCCTACTGCACGAAAAGCCGTTCAAGGGCGTTAACGGTAGCGGTAAGCACGACAACTGGTCGATATCCACGGACACGGGCGTGAATTTCTTGTCACCCGGCAAAGATCCGTCCAAGAATATTTTGTTCCTTATGACGGTGACGGCGGTTATTCAGGCCGTTCACGAGCACGCCGACTTGCTCCGTCTTTCAGTAGCGACGGCAGGCAACGACCACCGCTTGGGCGCAAACGAAGCCCCTCCCGCCATTATGAGCGTGTATCTCGGTGACGATCTGAAAGCCGTTTTCGACGCTATTGAAGCAGGCACGTCGTATAAGACGTGTCACGCCAAAACTTGCATTGGCGTGCGCGCAGTACCCGAGTTCGAAAAAGACACGTCCGACCGCAACCGTACTTCGCCGTTCGCGTTTACGGGCAATAAGTTCGAGTTCCGCGCGCTCGGTTCATCGCTGAATATCGCCTGCCCGAACGTAATGATTAACGTTTCGGTTGCCGACGCTATGGAGAAAATGGTGGCTCAGCTCGAAAAAGCAAGCCCCGAAAATATCGAAAAAGAAGCAATCGCGCTCATCCGCAAGACCTTCGCTGAGCATAAAGCCGTCGTCTTTAACGGCAATAATTACTCAGAGGAGTGGATTAACGTCGAGAGCAAAAAACGCGGTCTGCCCGAAATTAAGTCTACGCCCGACGCGCTTCTGAACTACACCCGTCCCGAAAACGTCGCTCTCTTTGAGCATTTCGGCATTTTTAAGGCGCGTGAGTGCGAGGCGCGAAAGAATATTCTTCTCGAACAGTACGCGAAGGTTATCAATATCGAAGCGCATACTATGTATAAAATAACGGCGAAACAGATTTTGCCTGCGTGCGTGGAATTTATGAACGTGCTTGCGCAGTCAATAGCGAACAAGAAAGAACTTGGTGCATCCTGCGAGTACGAAACCGATGCTCTCAAAGAAGCCAGCGCGCTCGTTGATAAAGCGTACGACCAGAATAAGGCGCTCGAAAAAGCGCGCCTGAAATCGGCAGGTATGAGCGACCTTGAAGCGCAGACTAAGTACCTGCACGACTTCGTTCTTGAAAAAATGGAAAAAATGCGCACGACTATTGATAAACTTGAACTTATCATTTCGTCCGCTTATTGGCCTTTCCCGTCCTACGGCG
>JAFXKH010000072.1 GCA_017531795.1 Clostridia bacterium | reverse complement strand
CCGCCACTTACAAGTCCCTTTCCGCTGATACTCTTGTCGAGGTAGGCGACGTAGTGACTACCGGTACGCCTATCGGGTACGTTTCTGACTCGATGACGAGCGAGCAAAACGACGGCGCGCATTTGCACCTTGAATTAGTCGACGCAAACGGTGAGTTTGTTAACCCGATGAACAAACTACCCGAAGGCACGGAAAAATAATCAACCCGCGAAATGGGAACACAAAAAGACAGGCTATAAAAGAGCCTGTCTTTTTTCGTGAAAATGTTTTAGATTGTCTTTTCGAATCTTATGCTGAAATAACACGAATGGGATTGTTGGTGTATATCATCTTTGATTCGTCTGTAATAAATAAAATTTCAAAGAAAATACAAAGGGCAAACGTCCACGTTTTGGAAAGTCTGACCTCTTTTGTATGATTATTTTGTTCCAATTGCTGTTTTAACGTAATACGTTGCACGGCTTGCGCCTTTCTTTTCGATAAGGCCTTCTTTGGCAAGTTTTTTGAGTGAACTTTCCACCGAACTATTGCTAAGCGACGGACACATTGCCACGATATCCATTTTGGTAAACTTGCCGATTTTATTCATTACGGCTTTTCTTACCATATCAAGCGCAGAGTCGCTTTCGCTTACTAAGTCCATTCTATCTTCAAAGTCTCTATACGCCGAGATAATCGTGCCGAGCAAATACTTGATAAACGGAACAACGTCTTCCCTACCTTCATCCCAACCTTCTTGCGCTTTTTCCAATACGTCGTAATAAGCATTTTTATCCTTGGCTATTTTAGATTCCAAAGAAATATACTTACCAACCATATAACCGTTTCTATATAACAAAAGTGTGGTAAGAAGTCTGCTCATTCTTCCGTTGCCGTCTGAAAAAGGGTGTATGCACAAGAAATCATGAATAAAAATAGGAATTAAGATAAGCGGATCCACTTCGCACTTTGAAATTGCTATATTAAACTCCTTGCAAATCTTGTCTATTGCATCGGGCGTTTCATAAGGCGCGGGTGGCGTAAATAATATACTTTCTTTACCGTTTTCGGTTAAAGTAATATAATTTTGAACGTTTTTGAACTTTCCGCCTATACTCTTGCTTGAGTGATTATACAAAATTTTATGAAGTTGTAAGATATAGTTCGGAGTCATCGGGATATATTCAAAACTTTCGTGAATAACGTTAAGCACGTCCCTATACCCTGCAATTTCTTCTTCGTCACGATTCTTAGGCGTGGTCTTATCCGTTAAGAGTTGTTTCAATCTCGTATTGGTAGTCCTTATACCCTCTATATCGTTCGAAGATTCCGTACTTTGAACTTTTGCGATTTCCACAAGTTTATTAAGTTTTTCGGGCTGTTGCTTTAAGTAAAGTTCTTGTTTACCCTTTGCTTCGTGAATAGCCGTCAAATAACTTACGACTTCTACGTCCCATTTTAGATCTTTTAGTAAAGAGTAATTAAAATCTCTCATAAAATACACCCCTTTATAGTCTTTTCTCATAAATTATAAGGCTTTTTATGAGAAAAGTCAATAGTTTTTTCCTTAAAACGAAAAAGTTTCTCGCAAAAGTTATGAGTTTTTACGAGAAACTTGTCTTTTTATAATCATTTTTTTGCAAAGTCCACATCTGCTACTTATCGCTGGGGATAGTATATTGGGAGATGTTGGGGTATGAGATCCTTCGACTTCGCTCAGGATGACGGTAATGAGAGTAAATAAAATTATCAAACTACAAATATACTGTCACCCACAATAAGTAGCGATTGCGGAAAGATTTTTCGGAGATTTCTTCCAAAAAGCGTATTGCGCCAAGCAAACGTCCCCGAAGATTGCCTTACGGCATCGAGGGGCTTTTTGGGAGAAAGAACGAAAAAGATTCCGCTAGCGCGGGTAATTCTGGCGCAACCGAAGGTAGCGTTAGCGGTGCGCAAGAATAAAATAGCACACGAGCGAGAGCGTAGCCCGTAGGCGTGCGGATATACACCGTCGCTAATTATTCTGTACGCAACGCCACCACCGGATCCTGCTTCGCTGCTTTTGATGCAGGGAACAAGCCGGAAATAAGAGTAAGAAAAACGGAAATACCGATCATCATAAGCGCTTGCCAGAAAGGAAGGGCTGCGAGGGTGTATATACCCGTTATACCACCGATAACTAAGTTGAAAATTAATGAAAGGACGTAAGTCACAATGATACCGATAACTCCGGACACGAAACCTATTATCGTCGTTTCGGCTGTGAATAGGTTCTTTATGTCACGTTTACTACCACCCATTGCGCGGATAACGCCAATTTCCTTCGTACGCTCAACGACGGAAACGTAAGTTATTATGCCTATCATAACCGTAGACACGACGAGCGAGAGCGACGTGAATACGATAAGGGCAACGGTTATCATCGTTATAAGAATATTGACCATCGTCATAATAACGCCGAGCGTATCCGAATAATTAACTTTTTTCAGTTCGTCTATTACGGGCAGGTCGTTCTTCTTTTTAATCGTGATTTCGTGCTCCACGCCATCAGCATCAACAGCGACAGCCTTGCCGTTGCGGTAAATGGGCGTACCGTCTGCTTCACGCTTAAAGGTCATGCCGTCGGGAAGCGCGTACGTATACAAGTTCTCGGGCGCATTCCACTCGTCAAGGAAGGCTGTCAAAGCATCCTTCTTGTCGAAATTATCCGTCCAGAAAGTTATTTTCGTCGGCAGGGTTGCTCCGCCAAGCGAACTGAGATACACCACTCTGTCCGACGAGCCGTAAATGGCTTCTTCGAACATTTTAATAAGCAGGTTATATTTTAACATATATTCATATTCTTGCGGTCCCGTAAAGCCCATTGAGTCTAAGATTTGAGATAAATACGACTCCAAATACTGAGAGAACTGTTCTCTGCTTATCATCATTGAAATCGCGCTCAAACCGACGTCGGATATACTGGACGACGCTTGAGAGCCGAACTTTTCATCCTTAACCACGCCTTCGACGTTGCGATATATCACGCCCGTATCTTCATCTTTATAGTCGTAATAATATTCGTAGTCATAAGTAACGTTGGAAATATATCTTTCTCTTTCGGGCAGTTGCTCGCCGTCATCATTTGTCTTTGAATTAGCTTCCTTGACCACTTCGGACATAGTACTTTCATTGGTTTCAATACTACGGACGTAATCCACGAGCGCGCGAGTATAATACATACCCGACGAAAGCATACCGTATTTTACGTTTGAATTGGGGCGTAATATACAAGCGACTTCCATTTCAAGACCTTTCGCCTTATTTTCAGCAGAAAAATTATCAGCAAAGGTGTTGTATTTATACATATTGTGTCCCGTCATATCCGTACCCGTTTTAGTAAAGACTACGTCGTTGGGATACCAAGTAAAAGTCTTTGCGTTATCTCCGACGAAATGCGTATAGTCAAAAGAGTCGCTTATGTTCGGTCTGTCCTTTTCGTAGAACTCGTTGGGCTCTTCTTCAGTATGCGTCATACTGTAAGAGTAGTTCATAATTTCACGCTCGGAAACGTAACCGAACTGAGCGAGCATCATATCGTTTATTTCGCTTTTTGCCGACAGTACGAGCACGAGTTTATTCTTGGATTTTTCGTCGTTAAGATCGGGTATTTCGCCTGCTACGACTTCATACTGACCGAGAATATAATCGTTATTATCCGGAATTTCCGTAAAGGTCGCTATACTGTCAATCATACTCGTATACGCCTTATACTCTTCCATCGAGCCAAGCACGCTAGCAAAAATAGAACGGATACCTGCTACGGAGATCGTTTTTGATTCAATCAGTCCTTTTTCTTCATACGCGCCTGTTACGGCGTTCTTTTCCATATACTTACGACCGTCTTCTTCAAAGTCGTACTCGGTATAAATGTTATTGGCAAAATCCACGCCATAACTGTACGTTACGGCTTTCGTATACTCTTCAAGATGAGTTTTCGCGTCCTCTTCGTTTGAGGTCTTGGTCTGCAAAAAGTCCACGTATTCTTGCGTGATATCATTAGTCGTTCGCGAACCGCCAAGATCGGTCAGCGTTTCAATCAGTTTGTTTACGTATACCTTATCCGGATCACGCTCTTCGTCTTCGGACAAAATGATACCCGTTGCGAGTTCCAACAGCGACGAATAATCCAGCGCGGTACGGGAGACCTTTACGGGGAATCCCGAAAGCATATCCGTTTCCATACTGTCTATGTATCCCTGTATACCTGACGAGAACGCAAGTACCATTGCTACTCCTATAATGCCTATCGAACCCGCTATGCCGACCATAATCGTTCTAGCCTTTTTCGCAAGCAAGTTTTTGCCCGACAGAGCGAACGCCTTTCTTGCGCCCATTTTCGCCTTCTCTTTCTTGGCTTTTTTCTTTGCCGTCTTTTGCGCGCGAAGTTCTTCACGCTGACGTATTTTGTTGTCGCGTAATTCTTCGTCCTTATCGTAAGGATTGGTGTCGTACGTAACCCTGCCGTCCAGCATACTGATGATTCTCGTCGAGTAGGACTTGGCAAGATCGGGGTTATGCGTTACCATAATGACGAGTTTTTCTTGCGCGATTTCCTTCATCAGTTCCATTATCTGAACGCTAGTCTTGGTATCGAGCGCGCCCGTAGGCTCGTCGGCAAGAAGTATTTCGGGATCGTTAACGAGAGCGCGCGCAATCGCAACTCTCTGACATTGTCCGCCCGAAAGTTGATTGGGTTTTTTATCGATATGCGCTTCCAGCCCGACCTTTTTAAGCACGGCTTTCGCTCTTTCTTTTCTCTCCGAAGAAGAAATGCCAGCAATAGTCAAAGCAAGTTCAACGTTGCCGAGAACGGTCTGGTGCGGAATAAGGTTATAGCTTTGGAAAATGAATCCAACGCGGTGATTTCTGTATACGTCCCAATCCCTGTCTTTGTACGACTTGGTTGAACGCCCGTTTATGACGAGATCACCCGAAGTGTATTTATCCAAACCGCCGATAATGTTCAGCAAAGTAGTTTTGCCACAGCCAGAAGGACCGAGCACGGATACGAATTCGGTCTGACGGAAGTTTATTGATAAACCTTTAAGCGCGGGAACTTCCTGCCCTGCTACCTTATAATTCTTTCTGATTCTTTCTAGTCTTAACATATTACCTTCTCCAAGGTTATCTTTAAGGCGTTTCTCCTTATTAATATATACCCTTTTTCTTAAAATAAGGTTAAAACGGCTTAGAAATTTTTGTAAAAATATTTTTCGGTCAAATTTTTACACAAATGAATATAATTGACCAAAACAGTTGACTTTTGCGCTCTTTTCTTTTATAATTTCGAGTATGGAAAACAAAAAGATTGGAAAACTTAACGTACTCGGCTCAGGAATTGCTTTCCTTATCGCCTTGTATATCGGAATTATTTATATCCTGCTTATGGCGGGAACGAAACCGGGCAATATTGCCTATGAAATCACAACCGGTTACGCATCGCATTGGATGTTCCGTTTCGTGGTTTGCATTGCAACGTACGTATTCGTTATCGTGAGTCTTGTAAGCATACCCGCTTACTTCACTCTCAAAGCGATTGATTCGAAACACAAAGCGTTAGGCTTCGCGCGTATCGCTCAATTCGTGGGAACTGTCGGTTTACTTATCTGCGTGATATTGTTCTGGGTGGCGCAAGGCCCGATATTCATCAAAGCGTTAGAAACCCCGTTCGCAACTCCCTACCGTATTGTTGAACTCGTGCTTGCTATCGTTGCGATTGCCGGCGTTGTACTCACGACTATTTACAGCCCTAGTTCTGACATAATGCTTGCGTTAAAGAAGAAACACAACAAAAAAGTATAAAAACTCTCAAAGGATAAAGAGTTCGATTATTCGAACTCTTTTTTATTTGCCGTGTTCGCAAACAAATGATCTTCGAATAGAATAAAAAAGAGTGATGACTTCCGCGCCACCACTCTTTTGCTTATTTACCCCAAACGTATGAGAGAGTCGTAGTACTGATTATACCGCCAAGAACCAAGAAAAGTTCAAGTGTGCCTGCTTTAATTCCAATTATGCCAACGGGAAACCAAACAGCAAAACCGAGAAGAAGAACGACGATTATGGGCAAAAGAGCGAACCAGCCCAACTTTTTACTACTAATGAGTCCTTCTATCAAGAACGCTATCACCGCAAGAGCAAGTAACGCAAGTCCCGGGATCATCCAATATAGTACGGCGCTTATTATCAACATAATACTGATAACAACCAGCAAAATACTTTTCAAAATTTTCGAAATCATAACATTTCTCCTTGCTTGTATATTTTAATAAAAATACGCCAATATGTCAAGTAATTACGGTCGCTATTATGTGATAATTCCAACAACTCTTATTGGTAAAAATTTTATCTGACGTAATTTACGACACTTTTTTAAGCCCAAAAGAAAAGAGAGGACCGCGAATTGCTCCGCAAAGTTCTCTCTTTGTTTTATCGTTTATAAAAGGACTTATTTCGTGCCGAAAAGTCTGTCACCCGCATCGCCAAGACCGGGAAGTATATAACAATGTTCGTTCAGTCCCCTGTCGCAAGTGGCAACGAATACGTCCACGTCGGGATGATCGTCAGTCACACGCTTAATGCCTTCGGGGCTGGCGATAATCGCCATAAACTTAATCGTTTTTACGCCACGGGCTTTGAGCATTTTTATAGCGTCGCTTGCAGAACCGCCCGTCGCAAGCATAGGATCAAGAAGCATAACGTTCATATTCTCAATGCCTTCGGGAAGTTTGCAATAATACTCGTGCGGTTCAGCCGTTTCTTCGTCACGATACATACCGATATGTCCCACACGCGCGTTGGGAAAAATCTTATGTACGCCGTTTACCATGCCCAGACCTGCTCTGAGAATAGGCACGATCGCAATAGATTTTTCCGCCACCATTTCCTGCTCGCAGGTTTCAAGCGGAGTTTCCACTATTACCTTTCTGGTCTTTGCGTCCTTGAACGCTTCGTAACTCATAACGAGCGTAATTTCTTCCACGAGTTCGCGAAATTCTTTCATCGGTGTATTCTTATCGCGAAGTATGGCTATTTTGTGCTTAATCAAGGGATGATCGAATACCATTACCGACATTTCTTATTCCTCCGTATTTTGCGCTTCAACGTTTTCAGCATCAACCTCGGCGTTTTCTTCCGCTTTAATATCCTTGCTCGTTGCCTCGTGAGGTACGAGAGAGATATCGGTAGACATAAGCGCGTCTTCTTGTTCTTCCGTTACCTTTTTGCTATTGGGGATAATGAGGTTAAGGAGTATTGCGAGTACGGTTGCGATTGCAAGCGCGGAAATAGTAACGTCGCCGATCATAATAGAGAAGCCTGCCATACTAGCCGCGTTAAGACCAAGACCAACTGCGAGGGTGATTGATACGACGAGAAGGTTCTTGGTGTCGGAGAAGTCTACCTTGCCGTCTACGAGAGCGCGGAGACCGTTTGCGGCGATCATACCGTAAAGCACGAGACTTGCGCCACCTACTACTGAGCCGGGGATAGAACCGAGGATTTCACCGAACGGAACGAACAGACCGAGCACTACCGCGAAGATAGCCGCAAGGTAAATGTTTCTGGGATTGTAATTCTGGGTTATTGCAAGTACTGCGGTGTTTTCGCCGTACGTTGTGTTTGCAGGACCACCGAGAAGCGCGCTCGCCATAGTAGCAAGACCGTCGCCAAGCACGGTGCGGTGGAGTCCGGGATCTACCATGAAGTCGTGGTTGCAGACTACCGAGTTAGCAGAGATGTCACCAAGGTGTTCCATAAAGGTTACGATAGCGAGCGGAACGATAGCGATCATTGCCGAGCCAACTAATCCACCGTCCAGACTTCCCCACGCGCCCCAGAAGCCCCATACGTCGCCGGCTTGCTGGAATACGATTATGTTTCCGCTGAACATAGTTCCGAAATTGATAAGCGGAGAGTATCCTTCGGGAGTCGGGCAAAGGCTGAGAATAGCCGAATATACATAACCAACAACGAAACCGAGCAAGATAGGAACGACTTTAAGGAAGGACTTGGGCTTTGCAACAGCGTTTATAATAACGATGGTAAGCGCGGTTATAATTGCCGACGTCCAAGCTTGCCAGGGCGCTGCGAACGAGCCGAAGATATTCGCCTGGAACGCCGTACCAGAAAGGTTCAAACCTATAATAATGATTACGGGGCCGACTACGATAGGCGGGAAAAGTTTTTTGATCTTCTGTACGCCCACCGCCTTGATTGCGTATGAAAGTACTACGTATACCAAACCTGCGCATACGAGCGCAAGCATTACCGCAAGCGCGCGTGCGTTGTATTCGGGCGATCCTATCACTGCGCCACCGATCGTCGTTGCGAGCGCAGGCAAGAATGCGAAGCTCGAACCGAGGAATACGGGTACTTTACGCTTGGAGCAGAAATAGAAGATTATCGTTCCTAATCCTGCCGAAACGAGAGCGAGGGGTATACTCATACCTGCAACGATAGGCACGGTTATGGTTGCGCCAAGCATTGCAAACATGTGTTGGAGCGAAAGAACTATGTCTTTTGCCGAATAGCCGAGTAAACGGCGTGGTTCTTTTTGGGTTGTCATTTGTATCCTCCTATGAAATTATCATAAAAATTACATAAAAAAAGAAACCTTAATCAAGGTTTCGAAAAAAAGGATAAAACAGCGGTAATTTCCGTTGAACGCATTGCTATAATCTTATCAATCCCATTGTTCAAGACGTCGCCCCTATCCTTTACTTTTTTTATTTTACCACAACTGAGATTATATTACAAGTGTTTTAAGCCAAATATTTGCTTTTCCCGAAAAAAAGTGAAACCTCGATAAATCCCAACTGCATAATCCAACGCGCGATACTTAATTATGGCGGGCTTTGAAAACAATAATATGGCTAAGCAAAAAAATCGGACTCCGAAGTGGAATCCGATTTGTTTGATTTTTTGTTACCGTTTGCCGAATTATACCAAGACTTTGGATAAGAACTCTTGCAGGCGGGCGTTCTTGGGCGCGCCGAATAATTGGTCGGGCGGACCTTCTTCGGTTATTCTGCCGTCGTCCATAAACATTACGCGAGTCGCAACTTCTTTCGCAAAGCCCATTTCGTGTGTAACGATAATCATAGTCATACCGTCGTCGGCGAGTTCCTTCATAAGCGCAAGTACTTCCCCTACCATTTCGGGATCGAGCGCGCTGGTCGGCTCGTCAAAGAGCATATAGTCAGGGTTCATTGCGAGCGCGCGTACGATTGCGATACGCTGTTTCTGTCCGCCCGAAAGCGTGGACGGATATACGTACGCTTTGTCGGCAAGACCGATACGGCGCAGAAGACGCATTGCGTTCTCTTCCGCTTCTTCTTTGGTCTGTAATTTGAGCATAACGGGCGCCATAGTGAGATTTTGAAGCACGTTCTTGTTGTTGAAAAGATTGAAGTGCTGGAACACCATACCCATACGCTGACGGGCAAGGTCTACGGAAATGCCGTTATCCTTATGAATTTTTTTGAGTTCCTTTTTGTACTCTCCGCCCTCGAAACGGCGAAGAAGGTCACCTTTTTTTATTTCGTCGATTATTGCGTCGTCAAGTTTGTCATCTGAAAGATAAGTGCCTGACTCTACGCGCAGTTTTCTCAGCCGAGCGAAAGTCTTGGATTTTTTGATAACGTCGGTATGCAAATATGGATCGGGGGGCGTAATGAGTTTATCGTCTACCCATACTTCGCCGTAAGTCGGCTCTTCAAGAAGATTCATACAACGCAAAAGCGTGGACTTACCGCTACCGCTTGGTCCGACGATAACTACTTTCTCGCCCTTTTCAATCTTTGTCGATACGTTTTTAAGTACCTTTACTTTGCCAAAGTTCTTATAGAGATTT
>JAFXKH010000071.1 GCA_017531795.1 Clostridia bacterium | reverse complement strand
TATACTCGGCTTACGCCTCGTGGCGTTCGGAAACTACGTTTCCTCGGCTGAGGAGCTACCAGCAAGCTACCGATTGCTTTCGTCCGCGTCAAAGTGCGTAATATTAATTTATTCTCTGGGTTATACTCGGCTGACGCCTCGTGGCGTTCGGAAACTGCGTTTCCTCGGCTGAGGAGCTACCAGCAAACTACTGATTGCTCCATTCCGCGTCAAGTTACATATATTAATTTATTCTCTGGGTTATACTCGGCTTACGCCTCGTGGCGTTCGGAAACTGCGTTTCCTCGGCTGAGGAGCTACCAGCAAGCTACCGATTGCTTTCGTCCGCGTCAAAGTGCGTAATATTAATTTATTCTCTGGGTTATACTCGGCTTATGCCTCGTGGCGTTCGGAAACTGCGTTTCCTCGGCTGAGGAGCTACCAGCAAGCTACCGATTGCTTTCGTCCGCGTCAAAGTATTGAGAGTATACATTATTTTATGCCGTTTGTCAAGAAAAAATTACTCGTAAACGCATAAATTTCATTTCTTGTCAATAAAGTGAAAAACAAACGACAATATTTGCCAATAAATTTTCATTTTGGTATTGACAATATCTTAAGTTAAGTCGTATAATAAAGTAGTCATGATTTACACTATTACCCTGAACCCGTCCATAGATTATTTTGTTACGCTGACCGAATTTACCGTCGGCGGTCTGAACCGCGCGGAGAGCGAGCGCATAGTCGTTGCAGGTAAGGGCGTAAACGTATCCGATGCGCTGGCAGAACTTTCAATGCCAAGCCATTCCTATCTTTTTACGGCGGGCATAATCGGGGAAAGCATAGAAAAAATGGCGAAAGAAAGGGGACTCTCCGCCGAATTTATAAAGGTAAACGGTGAAAACCGTATAAACGTAAAACTTCTTCACGGCGAAGAAACGGAGATAAACGGCAGGGGAATAACTATTACCGAGCAGGCGTTAAACACCCTTTATGATCGACTGCGCGCAGTAAACGCTGACGACGTTATCGTGCTTTCGGGAAACGTGCCTGTATTTGCAATCGCAGACGGGTTTGACAGACTCCTTTCCGCGATAAGGGGCACGGGCGCAAAAGCTGTTTTTGATATGTCAGGCGAGAGCCTGCTTGCATCACTTACATACGAGCCTTTTCTTGTAAAACCCAACGCAAGAGAACTGACAGAGGCGTTTGGCGAGAGCGAAAACGCTTGCGACTACTTTGACCTTATGAAAAGACTGCAAGAGCGCGGAGCAAAGAACGTCGCTGTCACGTTGGGCGGTAAAGGCGCGTTGCTCCTTACCGAGCGTGGAGAGAAGTATACGGCGTTATGCCCGAAGGGGGAAGCGCGTAGTAGCGTGGGCGCAGGCGATGCTTTCGTTGCAGGCTTTATCTCGGCGTACATAGCAACGGAAGATATGGAAAGCGCGCTTAAAACAGGCGTTGCCGTCGGTAGCGCAAAAACGTTTGGAGTTCCGCTTCGATTGGCAAAAAATTATGCCGTGCAAACGCAATTATTGAAAGAATAAAAGTGCAAATGAGCACGTTTACGCTTAAAAAATCGTTAAAAAGCAAATAATACAGTCAAGAAAATTTTGTTTATTTTTTCTGAAAAATAATACTTGACAGAGGGCCTAAGTTGGTGTATAATAGGCATATGATTATAGTCGTATAATAATCAAAATAACATCAAGGGGATATTTATGGCAAAGGTTAGATGTGCAAGATGTGGAAACATCTTCGCTCTCCAAAGCGGAGAGATTCAATTATGTCCACAGTGCGGATGTCGAATGAGAGTAAATCTTCCGAAACCTCAACCGACAGCGCCTGTTCAACAAGCGCCCGTTCAAGCGCCCGTTAGTTCGCAAATTACCGAAGAATATGAAAATCTTCGTCGCGAATATATGGAAGTTATGCGTGAGCGTATCGCCGAACAACGCGAAAAGAAAGACGGCGTATATCTTTCAACCAGCGAATATAAGGATTTGGTAGAAAGAGCAAGCAGAGCTACGAATAAAGTAGAGCCCGTAACGAGCGCGCCCGTAACAAACTTTTACGTTACGCCCACTCCCATAAGAGAAGAAAAAGTTGCGCCCGTAGTCGAGCCCGCGAAGGCTTTGCCCGAAGAGCCCGTTGCTCCCGCAATTCCCGAGCCTATTTCAGAACCATCTGAATCTCATACGATGTTTGATGAGTATAACGACGAAGACGAGGGCAAAGACGAACCGATTGTAACCAAGAAGAAAGTCAAGGGAACAGGTTTCAGCTGGTTTGCTTTCCTCTTTGCTCTTGCGGCAGGCGTAATGAGCGCGCTTCTTCTCGTATTTGATATTTTCAAAGTGGAATCAGCAGCCGTAACAGGTATGGATATTACTTTTAATAACTTCATTATGCCGGCGTCATTAATTATGATAGCGATAATCTTCCTTCCTGCTCTTCTCGCATTCTTTACACTTATCTTCACCGCGACCAAGAAAAAAGTTCCGAAGTTCTTCCTTTCGTTCTTATATCTGATTGCAGGAGTAGCCCTTGCGATTTCGTATTATTTGTATTCCGTATCGCTTATGCCCGGACTCGGATTCAGTTTCGATCTTATAATGGAATCGATTAAGCTCTTGTCAATCTACTCGTATATTGCGGTAGGTCTTTGCGGTGCATCGTCTCTCCTTCTCTTTATCGCAGGTATCGTAACCAAAAAGCCGAAAAAAGAAGAACTTTTTGAAGAAGAAGCAATTGATGACGAAGAATTTGCTTGAAACGCTTGATTTTTAATATTTAATATGTTATATTATAAAAGCCTTCCCAAAAGGGGAGGGCTTTTATCCTTGCTTGCGCCATAGCGCGTAGGCTGAAAATCCATAAGGAGGTACAAACATGACTAAATACGAAATGCTGTACATCATCTCGCCCAAGGCAGACGAAGCCACTCGCGAGGCGCTTATCGAACGTTTCCAAAGCGTAGTTACGACTGCGGGCGGAACGGCGGAAGTGAACAAGTGGGGCATGAGAAAACTCGCTTATAAGATTAATTTCCTTAGCGAAGGTTACTACGTTCTCATGAACTACACCGCGCCTGCTACCGTACCCGCTGAGCTTGAACGCCAGATGCGTATCACCGATACCATCATGAGATTCGTTACTATCAAGAAGGTAGAGAACAAGCTTACTAAGGCAGAAGATGAGAGAAAGGCAAAGGTAGCAGAAAGAGCCGCAGCCGCGCAGAAAGCCCGTGAAGAAGCCGCTGAAAAAGCAGTAGCAGAAGAGGCGAAAGTTGCGGAAGTAGCAGAAGAGCCTGCGCCTGCCGTAGTCGAGGAGTCGGTTCAGCCCGAAGCCCAAGACGTAGCGGAATAATCCGCATCACATCAGGAGTTAAATAATGAACAAAATTTTCTTAATCGGTAATTTGACTGCAGATCCCGACTATTCGGTTTCCGCAAGCGGAGTTCCCGTTTGCCGTTTCAGTATCGCCGTAAACCGCAGATTCAGCGGTAACAACGACGATCGCACGGCAGACTTCTTCCGTATCGTGACTTTCCGTAAGACTGCGGAAAACTGCGGATCGTTCCTTTCCAAGGGAAGAAAAGTAGGCGTTGTAGGATCTATCCAGATTAACGATTATACCGACAAAGAAGGTAACCGTCGTCAAAGCGTAGACGTAACTGCGGACGAAGTTGAGTTCCTCAGCCCCAAGGGTGAGGGCGATGCTCCCGCAAGAAAGCCCAGCTCGACGCTTGAACCCGTAAGCGACGACGCCCTTCCTTTCTAATTAATAATTCAGGAGTTAAAAATGGATAATAAAAAAGTTCCCGCAAAGAAGGATTTCAGCGGAGACGACAAGCTTGCAAAAAAGCCCCGTCGCCCGATGAAAAGAAAGGTTTGCGAATTTTGTGAAAAGGGCATAGCGGAGATTGATTATAAAGACGTTTCCAAGCTCAGAAAGTATATTACCGAAAAGGGTAAGATTATTTCTGCGCGCACGAGTGGCTGTTGCGCTCATCACCAGAGACAACTCACCGTTGCGATTAAGCGCGCAAGAATGGTAGCTCTTCTTCCTTTCAAAGGCGAATAAGAGTAAATAAGTAAACATCAAACGGCGTAAGATACTTACGCCGTTTTTGTTTTTCATCACGTCTTTCTTAAAAAAGTAAAATATTGCCAAGTAAAAAATTTCCTTTCAATATTATATACGCGCAAATTTTAATCAAAATCTAATCTTTTAGGTATTGAAAAATCGTCAATTGTATGGTATATTATACAAAAAATAATAGGCGCGTAAAAACAGGGAAAAGACGTGCATAACGCCCCTAAATGCGCTTATAAATGGTAAAGGAGAAGAAAATTATGGAAGCATACCAAATCGTAATACTTGTAGTGGTAGTTTTTGCAACGCTGGTATTAATCGTTTCAAATCTTATTTTCCTTGCGAAAGACAAGAAGAAGAAAGCGAAAGCAAATGCCGATGCGCAAGTAATGAAAAACGAAGAAGAACCTGCCTCGGAGAGTTTGACTGAAATCACGCCGGTGGAAACTCCTGACGAAACACCTTTGGAAGAAAAGGCAGAAGAAACCCCGAGCGACGAACTTCCGCCCGAGCCGGACGACGAAGCAGACGTTCCTGCCGTTATGAACGAAAATGCCGACGACGAAAAGGATGAAACGCCCGACGACGAAGAAATTCTCGAAGGCATTGACGAAACGGAAATCGTGGACGGCACAGACGTTGACGGAAACCCGTTCGCGCTGTTAGATAAAGGCGACGACGGCGACGGAGTAGTGCTTGAATCCAAAACCAAGCGCATATACGTTATGTACAACCGTTCGTTTACTTCCAAAGTAATTCAAGCAGAGCAGGCTGTTAAGACAAGATATAGCGAAATCAAAAACGAAATACTTTCTTACGCGAAGGCAAAAGGTCGCGTAAGCTGGACGAACGAAACTTTCTCGGTAGGCAGAAAGGCGATTGCAAAGTTCGCTGTGCGGGGAAAAACTCTTTCTTTATACCTTGCCTTGGATCCTACATCCGTTGCGCCCAAATATTACGCTCAGGACGTTTCTGACGTTAAGCGTTACGCAGGCACTCCCACACGTCTTCGTCTTCGCTCCGACCGTTCGGTTAAGTATGCGCGCGAACTTATTGCTCTTGCAATGAAAGAAGTGGGCGCGGAAAAGAAAGAAAGTGAAAAAATAGACTACGTTCCGGATTATGAAAGCACGGAAGCGCTCGTTAAGCGTGGACTCATCAAACTTCTCGC
>JAFXKH010000070.1 GCA_017531795.1 Clostridia bacterium | reverse complement strand
ATGCAAGTTCCGTCTACTTATCATCTCGTAAGTTACGTCGTAAACAGCGGTAACATCATGACTGCCACCGCCTCTATCGTTCTGGAAAAGGCGGGCGAGAAGATCAGCGGAGTTTCTACGGGCGACGGTCCTATCGACGCATCTTTCCACGCTATTGAACAGATTATCGGGCATCATTACGAACTCGACGATTTCCAAGTACAGGCGGTTACGAAAGGCAGAGAAGCAGTTGGCTCTTCCCTTATCAAGCTCCGCGCTAACGGAAAAATCTATTCGGGTAACGGCGTTTCTACCGACGTCGTGGGCGCATGCGTACGCGCGTACGTGAACGCTCTGAACAAAATCGTTTATGAGGCGAATTGATTATGAAACTTTCTTTTTCAACCAAACACGTTAAACGCCCGTCATTTTTGGAAGTTTGTAACGTCGCTTCTGATTATGGTTTTTCGGGATTTGAAATATTCGATTATAAAGAAGAAAAGTCAGCGCACAAGGACAGCGTGTTCAGATTCTCTTCCCTTGCTGATTCAAAACGCAAGCTCATAAACCGAAAAATTGCCATAAGCGCGGTCAAGTACCCTGCTCCCGTCAACGAAGAAACGGATATAGCCGAGATTTCAGCGTGCGTTGAGGCGTGCGCAATGGCTAATTGCAACACTCTCATTATCGAACTTCAGGGCGTAAAATCGCTCGCAAAGTTCAAGACGGCATTTTTCCCTGCCGTTGCTTTGGCTGACAAATTGGGCGTAAAAATACTTATCGAGACCAAGGGCGAGTATGCTGTCACAAGCAAGATTCTTGACGTCATTAACGTCTTTGAAAGCGCGGTACTTGGCGTTTCCTGGGACGTTCGTGAAACGTATTTTAAGGGCAAAGAAACCGCAGACCAAACCATACAGACGCTCGGCGCATACATCTCTTACGTGCGTATCGGAGATATGAAAGAGGGCAAAACCGTCTTTCTCGGTGACGGCGAACTGCCAATCGCAGAGTTTATCAATGCGCTTAAATCACTTAATTACGACGGATATATTTGCGTTAAGTGGAACGAAGATATTTTTAATGACGATCTCGTATTAACCCATTTCATAAACTATATGAAACGCATTTCGGGCGAGGCGGGAGAACAAAAACCCATATATTATAATCGCTACGGCACGGGTACTTTTCCGTGGAAGAAGTATGAAGTTATTGACCTTACTTTTTCCGAAGTGCTGGACGAAATGGCAGAAAGATATCCCGACCAATACGCTTTTAAGTATACTACGCTCGATTATACGCGTACTTATTCGCAATTCCGCGACGACGTGGACGATCTGGCAAGAGCGCTGGTATCTCTCGGCGTAAAACCCGGTCATCACGTTGCCATTTGGGCAACTAACGTACCTGAGTGGTTTTTGACCTTTTGGGCGACGGTGAAAATCGGCGCAGTTCTCGTTACGGTCAACACGGCGTACAAAATTCACGAAACCGAATATCTGCTCCGTCAGTCGGACACGCATACGCTCGTGATGATTGAAAGTTGCCGTGACTCCAACTACAAAGAAATTATTGAAGAACTCTGTCCCGAACTTGCAGGCATTACGCCCGGCGCGCCTCTCTACTCCAAAAAACTGCCTTTCCTCAGAAACGTAATTACCGTAGGATTCAAAATGAAAGGCTGTCTGGAATTCAAGGAAGCAATGGAGCGTTCTTCCCTCGTTTCAAAAGAGGAAGTGCGCCGTCTTGCCTCTTTCGTAAAACCAGACGACGTGTGCAATATGCAATATACTTCGGGTACTACCGGATTCCCTAAGGGCGTTATGCTCACCCACCGCAATATTGTCAACAACGGTAAGACTATCGGTGACAGAATGGATATTTCCACCGCCGACCGTATGATGGTTCAAGTGCCTATGTTCCACTGTTTCGGTATGGTGCTTTCTATGACCAATATTATGACACACGGCGGTACGCTCTGCCCTATGCCCTATTTCTCGGCTAAGTCCTCGCTCGCTTGCATTAACGACGAAAAAATAACTTGCTTTAACGGCGTTCCGACTATGTTTATAGCGATGTTTAATCACGAGGATTTCGCCAAGACTGATTTCTCGTATATGCGTACGGGCATTATGGCAGGCGCGAACTGTCCGCCCGACCTTATGCGACGCGCCTCCGTTGAAATGAATATGCGTGAGATTGTCAGCGTTTACGGGCAGACGGAAGCCTCCCCCGGTTGTACTATGGGCGAAGTCAACGAGGATCTCGATCACCGCGTTGAAACGGTTGGTAGCGCGTTCCCCGGCGTTGAGTGTAAGATTATCGATCCCGAAACGGGCGAGGATTTGCCCGACGGTTGTAACGGCGAGTTCGTAGCGCGCGGGTTCAACATAATGAAGGGATATTATAAGATGCCTAAGGCTACTGAGCAGACTATCGACAAGGACGGTTGGCTTCACAGCGGTGATATCTGTATGCGTACGAGCGATGGTTATTATAAGGTAACGGGCAGACTCAAAGATATGATAATCCGTGGCGGTGAAAACCTTTATCCCCGTGAGATTGAAGAGTTTTATCTTACCCACGCCAAAGTCCGCGACGTTCAGGTAGTCGGCGTTCCCGACGAGCGTTACGGCGAAGAAACGTGCGCTTGGATTATTCTTCACGAGGGCGAAACGTCGGACGACGGCGAAATGCGCGCTTACGGAGAATGTCATATGGCAAAACACAAAGTACCGCGTTATTTCATTTTCGTCAAAAACTTCCCTATGAACGCGGCAGGCAAAATACTGAAATATAAAATGAGGGAAGAATCCATTGACAGACTGGGATTAAAGAAATAAAATGTACCCTATTATTGATTGTCATTGCCACGTGTATCCATCAAAGATCGCAGAAAAAGCGGTTAAAGGCATTGGGGATTTTTATAATCTCAATATGTTTTATGACGGTAAAGCCGAAACGCTACTTAGTGAAAGTCAAAAATACGGCATCGTCAAGAGTTTTATCTTCTCCGTCGCTACAAAGCCGGAACAAACTAATTCTATAAACGAGTTCATAAAAGGGATTATCGACCAATACCCCCAAAGTTTCGTGGGCATGGGAGCGTTACACCCCGACAGTACTAAACTTGACGAAGAAATTGAGAAGATTATTTCGCTCGGTCTTAAGGGCGTGAAGTTACATCCCGACGTGCAAGGTTTTCAACTTGACGACGAAAGATGTATGAGAATTTTTGAAAAATGCGAGGGCAGACTACCCGTCCTTGTTCACGCCGGAGATAAACGCTACGACAACTCAAATCCTGACCGCCTTAAAAAAATTCTCGATACTTTCCCCCGTCTTACCGTTATCGGCGCGCATTTCGGCGCGTACTCGGTATGGGACGACGTGTCTATTCTTAAAGGTTACGATAATCTTTACGTTGACTGTTCCTCTGCTATGGCATTTATAACGCCCCGCAAAGCAACTGAACTCGTACGGTTTTACAGCGCGGAAAAAGTTTTGTTCGCGACTGACTTCCCCATGTGGAATATCGGAGACGAACTGAAAAGATTTGACGCGCTTGATCTTACCGACAGGGAAAGACAAATGATCTTCTACGAAAACGCTTGCAATCTGTTTGGACTTAATATTTCTTAAAAATTCTTATATTTAATAGTTCAAATTTGTTGACAAACACTTCCCCTTTTGCTAAAATCATACAAAATAAATGCATAAATGCTATGACGAAGACGGAACTAACGGGATATTTACAGCGAGTCGGGTATGGTGTGAGCCGATAAATTGAAGTTAAATTCTTATCACTTCCGAGCAGAAGGTTCTAAAACGCTTAGTGAGTAAAATCTTCCGTGATTGCTGCGTAAAGGCATAAGGCTTGTTGGAGCCTGAGTGGCATGGTTTTTCCATTGCAATTTGAGTGGTACCGCGAGTTAACACCTCGTCTCAAAGTCTTTTTGAGACGAGTTTTTTGTTTTTTGTACCGCTATTATATATAATTATCTCGCTTTAATTAAAGCGAAAATATAAAATATCAGAAAAAGGAGTACCTGAAAATGAGCGAAAATACATCAATGCAAAGGCTTAATGAAGTCGCTAAGCGTATCAAAGAAATGCGCGAGATTATGGGTTGGTCAACTTTGGACATGGCCCAGAAAACCGAAGTTTCGGAAAACAAATATCTGTCTTATGAAAGCGGTATTATTGATATTCCTTTCTCTTTTATTCACAAATGTTCTTTGGCGTTCGACGTGGAACTCCGAACTTATCGAAGGTCACAGCGCGCGCCTGACCGGATATACCGTAACCCGCAAAGGGGGTGGCGAACAAACGGCGAAAGAAGACGGTATCGACATCAAAAACCTCGCTTCCAAGTTCAAGAATAAACTTGCTCAGCCGTATATGGTCAAGTACGAATATAACCCTGCGCAAGAAAACAAGCCTATTCATCTTACCACTCACAGCGGTCAGGAGTTTGACTATATTCTCAAAGGTCAATTAAAAATTCAAGTGGGCGAACACGTTGAAATTTTAAGCGAAGGCGACAGCATATATTATGACTCGTCCACTCCCCACGGCATGATTGCTATCGGCGGTAGTGACTGCGAATTCTGCGCCGTCGTGCTTGCAGGCGAACCGACCAAGGAAGAAACGGTAACGAAAACTATTCTTTCCGCGCGTTCGTCCGAACCGCTTATCTGCGAGAAATTCGTCAAGCCCGTAGAAGACGAAAACGGCAAGCTCAAAAGCATTACTTTTGAGAATACGGACAAGTTCAATTTCGGCTTTGATATCGTAGATAAGATTGCGAGAAAATACCCCGACAAACTCGCTATGCTTCATCTTGACAAAAACAAGAACGAACGCCGTTTTACTTTCAAAGATATAAAAGACCATTCCAATCAGGTCGCCAATTATTTCGCTTCGCTTGGAATCAAAAGAGGCGACAAAGTTATGCTCGTGCTTAAACGTCATTACGAATTCTGGTTCTGTATGGTCGCTCTTCACAAACTCGGCGCAGTCGCTATTCCTGCGACAAACCAACTCAAAGAGCACGACTTCGAGTACAGATATAACTCCGCAAGCGTAACCGCTATCGTATGTACGAGTGACGGTAACGTAAGTGAAATCGCCGAAAACGCCGCACGCAACTGCCCTACCGTCAAGCACAAGATTATCGTAGGACAGCCTCGCGACGGTTGGAGATTCTTCAACGAAGAATATAAATTCTTTTCGAGAAAGTTCGTTCGTCCCGACGACTGTTCGCAAGGGGACGATACCGCGCTTATGTTCTTCACTTCGGGCACGACGGGTAATCCCAAAATGGCGGAGCACAAACACACCTATGCTTTGGGACATTTCGTAACCGCCAAGTATTGGCATTGTTGCGAGCGCGACGGATTACATCTTACTATATCCGACACCGGCTGGGGCAAGTCGCTGTGGGGTAAGTTATACGGTCAATGGCTGTGTGAGGGCGCAGTATTCGTATACGACTTCGATAAGTTTGACGAGAAAGAAATTTTGCCTATGTTCGCAAAATACCGTATAACGACTTTCTGCGCTCCCCCTACTATGCTCCGTATGCTCATAAGACGCGACCTTAAAGACTATGACCTTTCTTCAATCCACCATATGACTACGGCAGGCGAAGCGCTTAATCCCGAAGTATTCAAAAAGTTCAAAGAAGCAACGGGCTTAGAGATCATGGAAGGCTTCGGACAGACGGAAACAACTCTCGTTATTGCCAACCTTTTTGGAGATAAAGCGAAAGTCGGCTCTATGGGTAAGGCTTCTCCGCAGTACGACATTGATATCGTTGACGACAACGACAATCCCCTTCCTCCCGGAGAAACGGGCGAAATCGTCGTACGCACGAAAAATAGCGTACCTTGCGGTTTGTTCAAAAGATATTATCGCAACGAAGAAAGCACACGCGAAGCATGGCACGATGGCGTTTATCATACGGGCGACACGGCTTGGAAAGACGAGGACGGTTATTTCTGGTACGTCAGCCGTAAAGACGACGTAATCAAGTCTTCGGGATATCGCATCGGACCGTTTGAGATTGAAAGCGTTATTATGGAACTCCCTTACGTCGTTGAATGTGGCGTTTCCGCCGTTCCCGACGATCTTCGCGGACAGGTCGTTAAGGCGAGCATAGTTCTTACGAAGGGAACGGTTCCCTCCGACGAACTTAAAAAAGAAATTCAAACGTACGTTAAGTCGCATACCGCGCCTTATAAGTATCCCCGTGTAATAGAATTCAGAGACGAACTTCCCAAGACTATAAGCGGTAAAATACAACGAAATAAACTCTAATCCATATATAAAATCGTTGACAATTTTCGTTTCAGAGTGATATAATATTAGATAGTATTTTAATATAAAGGCTTTGACGAAAAGTGCAAAAGTTTTTCGTAGCGCAGAGAAGCGGTGGTTGGTGAAAACCGTTGTACGAACCTTTTGTTGTAGTTTCCGAGTCGGAAGGAAGAAAGATATTCAAGTAGACCCTTCCCGTTACGTTACGTAAGTACGAAAGGCTCACGCCTAAGTGGTACGGTTTCCGTGCAATTTGAGTGGTACCGCGGGTATAATATCACCCGTCTCAAGCAGTTTACTTGAGGCGGGTTTTGATTTTCCGCCTGTCAGGAGGTTTAATGAACACAATTTCAGGGCTTCAAGATAAAATCAAAGAAATGGCCCAGCGTATTAAGACGCTCAGGGAAATTATCGGTCTTTCCATAAATGAAATGGCGCAAAAGACGGGTGTTTCCGAAAACGAATATATTGATTGCGAACTTGGTAACAGCGATCTTAACTTCGCCTTTTTGTACCGTTGCGCTCAGGCTCTCAACGTAGACGTTACTGAAATTATCGAAGGTAGCAGTCCACGTCTTGCAGGCTATACGGTAACCCGTAAAGGCAACGGTCAGAAAATACAAAAGGCGCACGGCATGACTTATTATAACCTTGCGTCTGCTTTCAAAAACCGTATTGCAGAACCGCTTTACGTAATTTCAGAATATGACGAAAAAGCGCAGAACTCGCCTATTGAACTCACCACTCACGAAGGTCAGGAGTGTGATATTATTATCAAAGGCTCGCTTAAAGTTCAGGTGGGCAATCACATCGAACTTCTTCACGAAGGTGACAGCATATATTATGACTCGTCCACTCCCCACGGTATGATTGCTTCCGAAAACGGCGACTGTATTTTCTACGCTATTGTACTTAATCCCTCGCACGAGCCTATTTCCAAGCTTATTCACGCAGGAGCGAAGGAATATATCTCCGCGCCCAGCGTTTCTGAGCCGTCAAAAAAGCGCGTGTGGAAAGATTTCATTATTCCCGTGGAGGACGAAAAAGGCGCGCTTCAATCCATTTCTTTCAAAAATGAAGATAAATTCAATATCGCTTTTGACGTCGTTGACAGACTGGGAAGAGAAAAACCCAACAAAACGGCAATGGTGCATATTTCGAAGGACTTTACAGAGCGTACCTTTACTTTTGCCGACATAAAAAGAGCGTCGTCGCAAACGGCGAACTACTTTAAGTCACTTGGCATAAAGAAAGGCGACAAAGTAATGCTCATACTTAAACGGCATTATCAGTTCTGGTTCTGTATGATTGCTCTACATAAAATCGGCGCAGTAGCAATCCCCGCCACCAATCAGCTCAAAGAACACGACATCACTTACCGTCTAAATAAAGCGGGAGTAAAAATGATAATCTGTACGCCTGACGACGGCGTTTGCGACGAAGTGGACAAAGCAAGTTTACACGCTCCTTCCCTTCAAACGAAAATCACTCTGGGCGAGCGCGAAGGTTGGCGCAATTACGACGAAGAATATTGTTTATACACAGGCAAGTACGCGCGTACGGAAAACAGTCCCAAAGGCAACGACGTTATGCTTATGTACTTTACGTCGGGAACTACGGGTAATCCCAAAGTGGCTACGCATAACTTCAAGTACCCTCTCGGTCATTTCATAACCGCCAAGTACTGGCAATGCGTAAATCCCGACGGGCTTCACCTTTCCATTTCAGATACGGGCTGGGCGAAAGCGGCTTGGGGTAAACTTTACGGTCAATGGCTTGCCGAAGCAGGATTATTCATTTATGACTTTGACAGATTTGATGCGAAAGACATTATGCCTATGTTCGCAAAGCATAAGATAACTACCTTCTGCGCGCCCCCTACTATGCTCCGAATGATGATAAAGCAAGACCTTTCGCATTATGACCTTTCCTCTATCGAGCATATGACTACGGCAGGCGAAGCGCTTAATCCCGAAGTTTTCCGACAGTTTGAAAAAGCAACGGGATTGCAAATTATGGAAGGTTTTGGACAGACGGAGACTACGGTTGCGGTAGCAAATCTCGTCGGCACGGAACTTAAACTCGGCTCAATGGGTAAACCCGTTCCTCTCTATGACATTAAGTTGGTAGACAGCGACGGCAACGAAGTTCCTGACGGTGAAACGGGTGAAATCGTTATTGATATTTCCAAAGGCAATCCCTGCGGACTGTTCATCGGATACTTTGACGACGAAGAAAAAACCAACGAGTGCCGTAGAAACGGACTATATCACACGGGCGACACCGCTTGGCGTGACGAGGACGGATATTTCTGGTACGTAGGCAGAGTGGACGACGTTATCAAATCGTCGGGCTATCGCATAGGACCGTTTGAGATTGAAAACGTCATTATGGAACTGCCCTACGTCCTTGAGTGCGGAGTATCACCCGTTCCCGACGAAGTACGCGGTCAAATCGTCAAGGCGAGCATCGTTCTCGTAAAAGGCACCGAGCCTACCGAAGAACTCAAAAAAGAAATTCAGGAATACGTCAAGCAACGTACCGCGCCTTATAAATATCCCAGAGTCGTTGTGTTCAGAGATGAACTTCCCAAAACGACGAGTGGAAAAATCCAGAGAAATAAACTTTAAAGGAGAGAACTGTTATGAAATATGAAATCAAGATTGAAAAAACTTTAACGCCCAAAGCTAAGCCGACTGACGAAAGCAAATTAGGCTTTGGAAAAATCTTTACCGACCATATGTTTATTATGGAATACTCAGAGGGCGAAGGCTGGCACAACGGCAGAATAGTTCCGTTTGGACCAATCCCCACTCACCCCGCTTCAACCGTGTTCCATTACGGCGCGGAAATCTTCGAGGGCATGAAGGCTTATCGCGCGGTAGACGGTACTATCAGAATGTTCCGTCCGCTTGAAAACGTAAGACGTCTTAATACGAGCGCGGAAAGACTTTGTCTGCCCACTCTTGACGAAGAGGGTTGTCTTGATATTCTCAACACTATCGTTGAACTTGAAAAGGACTGGGTACCTCACAGCGAAGGTACTTCCCTTTATATCCGTCCTTTCCTTTACGGTAACGATCCTCATCTCGGCGTACACGCAGTTAAGAACGCCGTATTCGCCGTTATCTGCTCTCCCGTAGGCGCATATTACGCTCAGGGCATAAATCCTGTCAAAATTGCAATCGAGTCCGAGGACGTAAGAGCCGTAAGAGGCGGTACGGGCTTCGCTAAATGCGGTGGCAATTACGCGGCAAGTCTGCGCGCAGGCAAACGCGCCGAAGAAAACGGATATACGCAAGTATTGTGGCTGGACGGCGTTGACAGAAAATATATCGAAGAAGTCGGGGCAATGAACGTAATGTTCAAAGTCAACGGCAAAATAATCACTCCTATGCTCTCAGGCTCTATACTCCCCGGAATTACGAGAAAATCCTGTATCGAACTCCTTAAAAGTTGGGGATTTGAAGTGGAAGAAAGACTTTTCTCGGTTGACGAACTTTTCGACCTTGCAGAAAAAGGCGAACTTGAAGAAGCGTGGGGCACGGGTACGGCTGCGGTAGTATCACCTATCGGCAAACTGTACTATAACGGCAAAGAATATACCGTATCCAACAACCTTATCGGCGAAACAACTCAGAAACTTTACGACGTACTGACTGCGTTGCAATGGGGTAAGATTAAAGACGAGTTTGGTTGGAGTTATGTCGTTTGCAATGGATAATTATACGCCCAAAAGAGTAACGCTGTTCGCAGGGCATTACGGAAGCGGTAAGACGAACATAGCCGTCAACTTTGCATTGTGGCTTAAAAGCAAGGTCTTAAACGTAAAAATCGCCGACCTTGATATAGTCAATCCTTATTTCCGTACCAAAGACAGCGCGCGCGTACTCGATAATGCAGGCATTACGCTCATCTCTTCCAAGTATGCAAATACCAACGTTGACTTACCTGCCCTGCCCGAACAAACTTACGGACTCGTTCAGCGCAGAGATAGTTACGCTGTACTGGACGTCGGCGGTGACGACAGAGGAGCGTACGCTCTCGGCAGATACGCGCCGTATATACTCGAAGAAAACGATTATGAAATGGTATTCGTGGCGAATTTTTACCGTCCGCTTACGGCAAACGCAGAAGAGGCTTTGGAAGTTATGCGCGAAATTGAAGGCGCATGCGGAATTAAATTCACCGCTATCGTAAACAACTCCAATCTCGGCAACATTACTACGGCTGACGACGTGCGCGCTACTTTAAGCGAAGCGGAAAAACTTTCCGATCTCAGCGGTTTGCCCGTAATATTTACTTCAGTAGACGAAAAAATTAACGTAAACGAAAATAACGTCCTTAAATTAACACTACAAGAAAAATATTTTGATATAAAGGAGAACTGATATGGCAAAAGTAACCTTTAATTCGGATATATGCAAGGGTTGCGCGCTCTGCGTTGACGCTTGCCCGAAAAAACTTATAATAATTGCTAAAGACAAAATCAATGCGAAAGGGCATTCCCCTGCGGAGATTACCAATCAAGAGGCTTGTATCGGTTGCGCTTTCTGCGCTACCATGTGCCCCGATTGCGTAATTACCGTGGAAAAGTGAGGTGTACTATGAAAGATAAAGTGCTTATGAAAGGTAATGAGGCGATTGCTGAAGCCGCTATTAAGGCAGGTTGTCGTCACTACTTTGGTTATCCCATCACTCCGCAAACGGAAATTGCCGCTTATATGGCGAAGAGAATGCCTAAAATCGGCGGTACGTTCCTTCAAGCAGAAAGTGAGATTGCCGCTATTAATATGGTATACGGCGTGGCTGCTTGCGGGCTCAGAGTAATGACTTCGTCGTCCAGCCCCGGAGTTTCGCTCAAACAGGAAGGTATTTCGTACATAGCAGGCGCAGATCTCCCCGCCCTTATCGTTAACGTACAGCGTGGCGGTCCTGGTCTGGGCGGTATACAGCCGTCTCAGTCCGATTATTTCCAAGCGACTAAGGGTGGCGGACACTGTGACTATCATCTTATCGTATTAGCACCCGCATCCGTGCAGGAAATGGCTGACCTCACGATAAAGGGCTTTGACCTTGCAGATAAATACCGCGTTCCTACTATGCTTCTTTCCGACGGTACTCTCGGACAGATGATGGAGCCTGTCGAACTTCCCGACGTAACGCCCGTCAAGGTAGAAAAGCCTTGGGCGGTAACGGGTACGAAGAACGAGCGCGAACATAATATCGTCAACTCGCTCTATCTCAAACCCGAAATTCTTGAAAAGACGAACATTGAAAGATACGAAAGATACGCTCTTATCGAGAAAGAAGAAGTTATGTACGAAGAATTTATGATGGACGATGCAGAGTATTGCGTAGTTGCGTACGGTATCGCTTCACGCGTGTCGAAGAACGCCGTTCTCAAAGCGAGAGCAGAGGGCGTTAAGGTCGGACTTATCCGCCCGATAACCCTTTGGCCCTTCCCTGCCGACGCGCTCAAAAAGGCTTCGGATAAAGTCAAGGCTTTTGTCACGGTAGAACTCTCTATGGGACAGATGATTGAGGACGTTCGTCTTGCTATTGAGTGCAAAAAACCCGTCGTTCTCTGCAACCGCACGGGCGGTATGATACCCACGCCCGAAGAAGTGCTTGAAAGCATTATCAATCTTGCAAAGGAGGTAAAATAATGAAAACCGTTTTCTCCAAACCCAAAGCGTTAACTAACGCTCCCTTACATTACTGCCCCGGCTGTACTCACGGTATTATTCACCGCTTGGTTGCCGAAGCGATTGATGAACTTGGTATTCTCGGCAAAACGGTAGGCGTTGCGCCCGTTGGCTGTTCGGTTATGGCGTACGACTATTTTGCCTGCGATATGGTTGAGGCGGCTCACGGCAGAGCGCCTGCGGTGGCTACCGGCTTGAAACGCGCTATGCCCGACAACGTTATTTTCACTTATCAGGGTGACGGTGACCTTGCTTCTATCGGTATGGCTGAAACTATCCATGCGGCAACCCGTAACGAGAACATCACTATTATTTTCGTAAACAATGCTATTTACGGTATGACGGGCGGTCAAATGGCTCCCACCTCTCTCCCCGGACAGGTTACTCAGACCTCACCGTACGGCAGAGACGTAAGCGCTTGCGGTTTGCCTATCAAAGTAAGCGAACTGCTCGCATCACTCGACGCGCCCTATTATATCGAACGCGTGGCAGTAAACAACGTCAAGAACATCCGCAATGCAAAGAAAGCCATTCTCAAAGCGTTCAAGAATCAGACCGAGAACAAAGGCTTCTCACTTGTCGAAGTCGTTTCTACCTGCCCTACAAACTGGGGTATGACTCCTCAAAATGCACTCAAGTGGGTGGATGAAAAAATGATTCCTTATTATCCGCTTGGCGTTTATAAGGACAAAGGCGCAGAAGAAAAGGAGGACAAATAATGACTACGCAGATTTTAATTGCAGGTTTTGGCGGTCAGGGCGTACTTTTCGCAGGTAAATGCCTTGCGTACGAAGGACTGTTTGAAGACAAGGAAGTAAGTTGGCTTCCTTCCTACGGCCCCGAAATGCGTGGCGGTACGGCTAACTGCTCGGTAATACTCAGCGACCAGCCCGTTGGCTCGCCTATCGTGTCCAAGCCCGACGTTCTGATTGCGATGAATCTTCCCTCGCTCGATAAGTATGAAAATGAAACCGTATCTGGCGGTAAGATTTTCGTAGACAGTTCGCTCATTTCCCGCAAAGTAGAAAGAACGGACGTAGATGCCTACTATATCCCTGCGACCAAACTCGCCAACGAACTCGGTATTCCTACGCTTGCCAATATGATTATTCTCGGCAAGATGATTAAGGAAACTCAGGTCGTTGCCTTTGAGAACGCAAAAGAGGCTATGAAGAAGGTAGTTTCCGCAAAGCACGCAAACCTTCTCGAAGCGAACATAAAAGCGCTCAAAACGGGATATGACTATTGAGAGATAAGAGATAATAGATAATAGTGAATAGT
>JAFXKH010000069.1 GCA_017531795.1 Clostridia bacterium | reverse complement strand
AAGCGGTCACGATTCGGCTTTCACCTGTCCGAACTCTCTGTACGCTCCGTCCTTATTTTTATTTCCGCCTCAACGGTTTATATTAACTTAAAAATAAAATATCACAATCTTCGACAGATGTCAACTGTTTGAAATGATTTACGTGAAATTTCTTATTTGCTACGTGTAATTTTAACGCAACTGTGGAAAATATTTCAGACAACAAGTTGCTACATAATAATTATACACAGTCATACGCCCGTTGTCAATACGCTGTCGTGAGTTTACTGTCAGAATTTATGGTTAGACTTTAGTCAGTAGGGCTTATTACGTTGCCTACGTCGTCACTTGCATTTCCGTAAACGTTCTTCGCTCATAATTTACGCCATTTACTGTATCTTCTATAATGATAGTATATTCTGAGCGTTTAGTCTTGCAATTTCATGTGTAAGATGATATAATAAGTAAAAAGACAATAGGTCAAGTGAAGAAAATACAGAAAAAGGAGCAACCCTATGAAAAAAGTATACGCATTTATTGCAGACGGAAGCGAAGAAGTCGAGTGTCTGACTGTCACCGATATTCTCAAACGCGGTGGTGTAGACGTTACTCTCGTGTCGGTAGGTGGCAAGGAAATAATATCTTCGCACGGCGTTCGGATTATTACGGACGAAACTTTGGATAACGTCGATTTAAGCGACTGCGATATGCTCTTTCTGCCCGGCGGTATGCCCGGTACGCTCAATCTTGGAAAAAGCGAGTTGCTTATGAGTGAAGTTCTCCGCGCTGTAAACAGCGGAAAACGAGTTTCGGCAATCTGCGCCGCGCCCCTGCTCCTTGGCAGGCTCGGACTTTTGCAAGAAAAAAAAGCGACCTGCTTCCCCGGATTTGAAAGCGAACTCGTTGGGGCTAAGGTCGTGACGGAAGGAGTCGTTACGGACGGGCTTATTACGACTGCGCGTGGGTTGGGATTCGCACTTGACCTTGGATTAGAACTGCTCGCTCTCTTACAAGGCAAAGAAATAATGGAAAAAGTCAAGTCTGCCGTGCAGTACAGATACTGACGTTATGCTACATTAGAAAAAAGCGTTTGAAATTACTTCAAACGCTTTTTTATTAAGCCGTTATGCTTATCTGATTTTTATTACTTTTCTCGGACACTTGGCTACGCAGGTCATACAGCCCGAGCATTTCGTATAGTCGATATGCGGAATATTGTTTTCCATCGTAATGGCTTTTTCGGGACAGAATTTTGCGCACAGTCCGCAAGCGATACAACCGACCTTGCAGGCGTTCATAACTTCCTTGCCCTTGCAATGCGATGAGCAAGCGACGTATATTTTCGCCTTGACGGGGATACGCTCGATAAGTTTCTTCGGGCAGGCGTTTATGCACATTCCGCAAGAAATACAAACGTCGGGATCAATAACGGATACTCCGTCTACAATCGAGATTGCGCGCTCAGGGCAGGATCGCAAGCACGTTCCAAGACCAAGACAACCGTCGTCGCAAGTCTTTGCACCCTTGAACAATTGAGCGTTATATACGCAAGAGTCGATACCGCTGTATGCGTAAAGGTCAACGGCGTTCGATCCGCCCGCGCATTTTACGCAAGCGACGGTAGGCTCTTCGTCACCGATTTCCACGCCGAGAATTTTGGCGATTTCCTGCTTGCTTTCGGGGCTCGTAACGTGACAGTCGGACAGATTGCACTCGCCTTTGCAGAGTTTTTCCGCAAAGCCCGAACAACCGCTACAACCGCAACCGCCACAGTTCGCGCCGGCAAGTTTTTCTATGATCTGTTCAAGTTTCTCGTCCGTATCTATCTTGCAAATACGGCTTACTACGAGAATAAGTATAGTGAGCGCAAGGGCTATACCGCAGAAAATTCCAGCGACTATACCCACCGTCACCCAAGTGTTTGCCGTAATTTCACTTATCATGCGCCACCTCCTACGTTAATCATTGTGAAGACGTAGAACGCCATCGCAATAAAGGACGCCGTTATCATAGTAATCGGGAAACCTTGCATGGCTTTGGGAAGCGAAAGGTTGTTGAGTTTTTCTCTGATACCGCTCATAATTACCATAGCAAGGGTAAAGCCGATACCTGCGAAAAGAGCGTAAAGTACTGAGAAACCGAAGTTCATTTCCACTCCTGCAATAAACGCAGGCTCCCACGTTCCGCTTACGAGCGCGTTTGCCGTTATTTCGCAAACGGCAAGTACGGCGCAGTTGGTGGTGATAAGCGGAAGATAAATACCCATTGCGTTGTACAGCGGAGGAGAAATTTTCTTGATTATTTTCTCTATCATCTGCACGAGAGCGGCGATAACGAAAATAAAGATTAGAATTTCAAGGAATTGTATATTGAGCGCAACGAGAGCCATATAAATCGGATACGTAATCATGGTCGCGATAACCATTACTATCGTAACCGCCGCGCCCATTCCTGCCGCGCTTGAAGTCTTTTTACTTACGCCAAGGAAGGGACATATACCGTACGTCTGCGCAAAAACGAAGTTGTTTGAAAGGGCGGCGGAAACCAATATTGCCATTATGCTTGCAAAAATATTCATATTACGCTTCCTCCTTATTAAGTTCTTCGCCATTAAGGAGTTCACCGTGCAGGCGTTTAGTCTTTTTTATACGCATTGCTCGTTGAATACTTTCGAGAATATACACGAACAGAGCGATACAAATTCCGTACACCATAAACGCTCCCATAGGCATTGCGAAGAAAGATATACCGAAGTCCATAATCTGAAGCCCGAAAATCGAACCAGAACCGATGAACTCACGGATAATACCCATTGCGACAAGGCTGACTGTAAAACCGATACCGTTCGCAATTCCGTCTACCGCCGAAGCCAGTACGCCGTTTTTACTTGCGTACGCCTCCGCTCTGCCGAGAATCATACAGTTGACGACTATTAACGGCAAGAACGTACCCATCGAAGCGTACAGGTCGGGAATAAATTTATTCAAGAACAGTTTGAGCAGAGTTACGAGCGTTGCGATTATGACGATAAAGGCAGGTATACGCACGGCGTTGGGAATAATCCGTCTGAGCGCGGATATGATAATATTGCTTAGCGTAAGCACCACGAGTACGCTGATGCCCATACCGAACGCATCCGATGCATTGGAAGTCATTGCCAGCGTAGGGCAAGTTCCAAGTACGAGTACGAACGTGGGGTTATTGAAAATCAAACCGTCTAAGGTTATTTTGCCGTATTTGTTTTTCATAACGTACCTCCTACGTAATCACGGGCGTAATCCATCGCGCCGTTGATTGCAGAGTTTACCGCAGCCGACGTATACGTAGCGCCCGAAGCAACCATTTCCGTTTCGGCTTTATTGTTGTTTTTGTCCATTTTCACGTTGGAGAAATGTCCTCCACCCGTCACTACGCTAAGATATTTGTCCGAGCAGTACTCAGCAAGGTATTCTGCTGAAATCGAACCGATAAGCGTTTGCGACGAGTCGTAACTGTCCACGATAATCTTATTGATACCACTTAACGTATCGTTCTCTATCTTCATGCTCACCCAAAGCACGAGCGAACCGCCCTGATAACCGCACTTGCTTCCCTTGGATTGAACTAGAAGAGTTTTACCGTCGGGAGAGAGTTGCGCGTCAAGTACGATTGCTTCGCAGTTATACGTCTTATACGTCTTTTGATCCCCTTCCGTCTGGATAAGGTCGTTCAGTTTAGTAGCGTCGCCTTCGTATATCTTGGACATACTGCGCGCGAACATCTCAGCGTCGGAAACGTAGAACAAGTCGTTACAAATGGCGAGTATGCTTCCGCACACGAGCGCAATCGACAGAAGAACTATGATGCACTTAAAGGAGTTGGATTTGAAGAACTCTTTTATTTTCATGACTTGACCTCCTTTTTCGCTCTTACGTAACCGAACGGACGGCGAGGAAGATAAGTATCAAGCAAAGGCACGAGACAGTTCATAAGAAGTATGCAGAAAGACGTTACTTCAATGCCCGTCGCCACTCTGAGTCCGCTATTGAGCAAACCAAGACAAACGTAATAAATAACGTTGGCGAGCGTGGACTTGGGACTGGTCGAGTAATCGGTTGCCATAAATACCGCGCCGAAAAGCAGTCCGCCTGAAAGTATACTGGGCAGGAAATAAGCGAAGTTGAAGCCTGCGAGCATAACGGCAAACACGCCTGCCGTGCCTATGTAAATGAGCGGATAATACCACTTTATAACTCTGCGTACGGCAAGGTATGCATAACCGATAAGGATTGCTATTTTGCACGTTTCACCCATACTGCCGTCCACGCCCGTACCCAAAAGCAGGTCAAGGGGGGAAAGCGTAAGTCCGCCTTCAGGCAAATACAGCGCAGTCAAAGGCGTTGCGCCTGAGAGTATTTCCGACACGTCAGCCGATTTGATAATCGGCTCTATTACGCAGTTGCCAACGCAAGAGGTAAGCATTGCTGTAAAAGATATAAAAAGGACTATTCTGCCCGAAGCGGCAGGATTGGCGAAGTTTCGTCCCGTTCCGCCAAAAACCATTTTCGCAAGAGCGATAGAGAACACGCTACCGATTGCAGGAAGGTAAAGCGGAAGATAGAACAGTTCGCCCTTAACCGCATACGTCGTCGGGATAATAAGCGCAAGGATAAGACCGCTGACTACGCTCGTGAAGTCAAATTCACGAAAGAGTCTGCCCATAACACCCTTGAAATCTTTCCACACCTTTCTGTAAATAGCGGAATATACGAGTTCGGTCAAAACTGCGCATACGATGCTCGCGCTTGCAATTGCGAGAGAGTACGCGCCAAAGAAAATTACCGCAGCCACAAGACAAGGAAGCAAGGCTATGCACACGTCAATCATTATGCGACGGGTACTTGTCTTCGCCCTTACGTGGGGTGATGCTGAAATTATTACGTTTGACATTTATTTCACCATCCTTTTTCTGAGTTCTGCTTTCGCCAGTCTGATATTCTGAACGATAGGTTGCTTGGCGGGGCAGACGTAGGCGCACGCTCCGCACTCGATACAGTTCATTACTCCACCGTACTTAGCCGCGCCATCGTAATCGCCTGCTTTGGTATAAAATACGGTGTTCATAGGCATAAGTTTCATAGGGCATACGTCTGCGCACTTTCCGCAAGACAGACAATGAGTGGTGGGCGAATAATCCGTTTCCTTTTCGGTAAGGAGTAAAAGTCCGCCCGTCGTCTTTTTCGTGGTAGAGGATAATCCGACCATAGCAAAGCCCATCATAGGACCGCCACTAACGAATTTAACTACGTCTTCCTTTGCTCCACCGCACGCCGTAACGACGGAATTCAGCGGAGTACCGAACTTAACGCGCAAATTCTTAGGATCAGGAACGCCACCGCCCGATACGGTCATAATTCTCTCTATAAGCGGTTTTCCGAGTTCCACAGCCTCGCACATAGCGTAACAAGTAGCCACGTTCTGCACGTCGCAACCTGCATCAGCAGGGAGTTTACCAATTGGTACTTTGCGCTTGGTTGTGCAGTAAATGAGTTGCTTTTCACCACCCATAGGGTATTGCTTTTTGAGTTCAACAACCTTTACGTCGGCGTACTTTTCAAACGCTTCAATAGCGTCAGGCTTATTGGACTCGATACCGATTACGATATTCGTGATGCCGAGCGCGCGAGCAAAATATCTTGCGCCACGTACGATCTCGTCAGTATGCTCCACCATAAGTCTATGGTCGCACGTCAGATACGGCTCGCACTCCGCGCCGTTAATAACGAGAGTGTCTACGGGTGAACGGGGTTTGAGTTTCACCGCCGTCGGGAAACCTGCTCCGCCCATACCGACCAAGCCTGCGTCAAAAGCGCGTTGAACGAGTTCTTCTGCGTTTCCGTCCGTGATAGGCGGAAGATAAGCCGTTTCATACTCGCCGTCGTTACGCAAGTCGATATACGTTTCCGTACCGCCCGTCCCGTTGGGGCGTGAAGAAATTGCGACTACTTCTCCGCTTACGCTGGCGTGTACGTTTCCGCTGATAGGACCGTTCGCCGTTGCAATAAGCTGTCCAGCCTTTACCTTATCGCCGACTGCGACTATGGGAGTGGCAGGCTTACCGAGCGCCATCGACGTGGAGATTGAAAGCAGTTCGGGAACGGGACAGTCCTCAATCGGCTTTTCAGCCGACGCTTTCAACCCAGGCACGTGTACGCCTCGTGAAAATCTGAATCCTTTAATCTTTTTCAATAGTCCTCCTTAACCAATCTCGCTCTATTTAAGCGAAAACAGTTTCTCGGGTAAATGTTTAGTAAGTAAATAGACGACAAGGCCGACGAACGCTCCGCTTACCGCCCCTATCAAACCGAGATAGGGAAAATATACGAGCATTTCGGTTGCGCCGTTGAAGAGTACGAAAAGGGCGTTTTGCGCGAGATTATGTATAACTCCGCACGCCACGCTCACCGCCGTAACGCTGATTTTCGGAACGAAAAGCATAACGAGCAGAACTTCTACGCCCAAAGAGATTGCGCCTGCCGTGAGCGAATATACGAGCGCGCCGACGTTGCCCGTAATAAACGAGCCCAAGAGCGCGCGTATTAAAAAAACGGAAAACGCTTCTATCGGACCGTACGCTATAAGAGCGAGCAAAGTAAATATATTCGCAAGGCCTATTTTCGCGCCCGGAATAAACAGGGGCGGAAGTACCGCTTCGATAATAAACGAAACCAGACTCAACGCGCTAAAAAACGCCAACGTAACGAGTTTTCGCACATTGACAGTTTTTTTCTTACCGTCGTTTGCTTTCTGCTCTTTCACGCTATTATAATAACACAATAAAAATGAAAAGTAAAGAGAGCAAAGCAACCTATTTGAAATTTTAGCGGTTTTACAATGGTAAAAATTTACAATGCAAAGAAAGAGCGTAAAATCAACGAGTATTATCACTTACTCGATTTTTACACAATATAAAAAACGCCCGGTTAAGGGCGTTTAATACGCTTTGTTTTTTATTTTCGACGTTGGATATCGTGGGAAAGAGAGTTATAGAAATCTTTTCATCTGTTCGATATTCGTCTGTTCGATATACAATAATTTGTACGCAAGTCCGCTGACCGCTATCGACGCATCTTTCTGTTCTCTTAAATGACGAAGAATTTTTATTACTCCTCGTGTCGAGCCCAGCAATACCATTTCAGCGATATGCGAAGAAGATTTATCTGCTATTGCCTGCATATCTATCATCGTTTCCGCCATCGTTTGCATAAAGCCGTTGACGTTCTTGGCTTCTTCGCCTGCTTCGTCCAGCATTTTTCCCGCGCCCTCAAAAACTTCGTTATATTCGTCAAGTTGATTGCCGATAATCGTTTTTACAATGCCGTCGGAAAGCATATCTTTGAGTTTGGAAAGCGTAACCGTGCCCATTTGCGCGTTTTGTCTGATAAACTGTAAGAGTGTAATATCCGTTTCTTTCATAACCTTAGTTTGTTTCCTTTCGTAAAAATTATTCGTCGTTATTCTCGCTTTTTATTTTTTCCTTTTTGTCACGAATATAAGGCGGTAAATACTTTGCGCAGACTACTGCCGAGCCAAGAACAAGTCCGCCAAGCGCGCAGATAAATAACGCCAGGAATAGATTTATACCACCCTGCTTTGTCGCCGAGCAAGTATGATATACCGTCTGTGAGTGCTCGCTGTATACTTCTTGACAAACCGTTTTATACGTTGACGTTTCTTCAAACAAGGCAGAAGCGTACCCGTCTATTACGTCGCTCGCTTTTGCCCGTCTTGCCCTATCTTCGTCTGCGAAAGTGAAAGCGAGCGCAGACAAATCTCTGTGCGCTTGCACACTCTTGCCCGTATTTTTTACGACGTAGCTTTCACTGCAAACGTCCATCAGTCGGGTATACTTTTGCCAAAGATAGTTTCTCTGAGCAGACAGGCAAGCAATTTTTTCTTCTCGGCGTTCTGCGTTTTCATACGCTGACAAATGGGCTGAAAAATCCGCTTCCGCCACCCCTTCAAGCAAACGCGCTTTGGGATAATCGGCAAGAGCGCGAAGAAATTCAGTCGCCTGCTGACTGCTTTGAAAGTATGTCGATTTTATCACGAGCGTATAAGTTTCCGCTTCCGTTTCCCCAAATAAAGAAATACCGTTCGATCTTTGCAAACACATCAGATCTACGTTTGCAGATGATAAGGCGTTCGCTCTTTCCAGACTGTCGCAGGATAAGACGTCTTCCGCGTGGTACACTCGTCCGTCAGGGTATTTTCCACTTTCTATCCCCGAAAAATCCACCGAAAAAGTGAGCGCGTAACTCGTCAGAAGCGGATTTACGATAAGCGCAATTATGAAAAAAGCAAGCGCGCCCGTGATTATTCCCACGCCAAGCACAAGCCGATAATGCTTAAAAATTATTTTTATTACCTCGCCAAAAGACAGCATGCTTTCTTTTTCTTCCATGTTTCTCCGAAATAGGGCAAAATAAAACGCCCGTTTTAGTATGGGCGTTTTTTCGTATATTAATCTTTATTGCGCAGTCATTTGGTCGTAGAGCCGAAGCCACCCGTTCTTACGGCGCTTGCTTCGTCGTCGTCGGTCAGATAGTAGGCGAGAAAAATCCCCTGCGCAAACGCCTTGCCCTTTTCCACGAACAAGTCCATATCGCTACGGTTGGTCATTTTTATCATAATATGCCCTTCGTTGTCCGCGCCGAAATAGTCGGAATCAATAATTCCCACGGTGTTGTCCAATGAAAGTTTGTACTTAAAGCCCAGCCCCGAACGGGGGAAAATTGCAAGCACTCTCCCTTCGTCCATCTGTACTCTGATACCCGTCGCTACTTTAACCGTTTTGCCGGCAGGCAGGCTGATATCAGATGGCGCGAAAAAGTCGTACCCTGCGCTACCTTTCGTCGCGCGGACGGGGAGTTTAATTTGCTCGTACGCGCTTTCTTCACCACCGCCGAGTATAAACTGTTCTTTTGAAACCTTATGGAACTTAGTCACCCTTTTCTCCTTTAATAATCAAGGGAGAGAACGTTTCCGCCCGTCTCCCCGATCGCTTTATTTTTATCAATTATTTGTCAAAATTAACTACGAGGCTGAAATCGTTTGCTTTGAGAGACGCTCCGCCGATAAGACCGCCGTCAATGTTACGCATAGCCATAAGTTCTTTTACGTTCTTGGGATTCATAGATCCGCCGTACTGAATACGAACTTTGTTCGCGAGTTTGCGATCAAACATCTTCGCAACAACCCCACGGATAAACTTAATCGTTTCTTCTGCCTGCTCGCTCGTTGCGGTCTTGCCCGTACCGATTGCCCATACGGGTTCGTAAGCAATAATCGTTTTAAGCATTTCTTCTGCGGAGATGCCTGCAAGTCCGTTTATAACCTGCTTGCGGATAACCGACTTGGTTCTGTTCTTTTCACGTTGGTCGAGAGTTTCACCCACGCACACGATAGGTTTAAGGTCGTTTGCAAGAGCCGTTTTAAGTCTTGCGTTTACGCTTGCGTCCGTTTCGCCAAAGTACTGACGTCGTTCGCTATGTCCGATAATAACGTATTCTGTACCGAGTTCTTTGAGCATATCTGCTGATATTTCTGCGGTAAACGCGCCTTTTTTTGCCCACGCAACGTTCTGCGCGCCAACTTTGATATTCGTGCCTGCGCAAAGTTGAACGGCTACGTCAATGTCAGTATAAGGAACGCAGATTACTACTTCGTTCTTCGTGTCTGCAACGAGAGGTTTGAGTTCTTCAACAAGTTCGATTGCCTGCGCTCTCGTCATATTCATTTTCCAGTTTCCTGCAATAATAGGTTTTCTTGCCATTGTTGTTCTCCTTAATTTTTCTTTTAAGTTTATTATTGCCGTTACAATATAATAATAGTATATATATTTTTTGGTAAAAAGGCAAGAAAAATTAGGCATAATTATAAAATGCGTAATTTTATAAGCCACACTATTGACTTTTTTTGCCCTTTTTGGTATCATTTATAATTGGAGGTATATATGAAGTTTTTCAGAATACTGTTTGGCAAAACGGGATTGATTTTTCTCGCCATACTAATTCAGGTAGCAACGTATTTTGCAATTGGTTACGGCGTAGAAGTACTCGTAATTTATATAGCGACTACTCTGGAAATTAGCCCTTTCCCTTTTACGCAATTAATAATTACGGGTATCAACTTCATTATCGCGCTTATCGTTATCGTCAGGCTGACCGTAAGAGATATGACTCCCGAGGCCAAAGTCGGTTGGATTACTCTGCTCGTCTTCTTTCCTATCGCAGGAGCGTTATTATATATCTTCTTCTCCCACCATACTCTCGGGCGAAAGAAAACCTTGCTGTATCTGGATATCCACGAACGTGGTAAAAAGTATACTACTTCCAAAGACGATTGCAAAGACGCGCTTGGCGACAGAATCGGTAACAGCAGATATCTCTATTCTTCCGCTTCTGCCGTACCACACCGCTACTCCAACGCCGAGTTCTTCCCTACGGGCGAACAGTTCTACGAAGCGTTGCTTACTGACCTCGAAAAAGCGGAAAAATATATTCTTATGGAATATTTTATTGTCGAGCGCGGACAAATGTGGGACAGAATTGAAAAAATTCTCGAAGAAAAAGTAAAAAAGGGCGTGGTAGTCAAGTTCCTTTACGACGATATAGGTTGTCTTCCTCACATTGAGCGTAACTTCCATAAAAAATTACAGGCTAAGGGAATAGACTGCTTGCGCTTTAATAAGTTCACGCCTATCGCCAGCGCCGTGCATAATAACCGTGACCACAGAAAAATTACCGTTGTGGATGGCAAAGTCGGTTATCTCGGCGGAGCAAACCTTTCAGACGAGTACATCAACGTCACTCACCCGCTCGGTCAATGGAAAGATTCTGCTCTCCGCATACGCGGTTCTGCCGTTCAAAGTCTTATAATGCTCTTTATGTCCTCGTTTGACGCGCAGGACGACACGAGATTGGAAGACTATGAGTTTTATATCCCCGATTATTACGAGTGGTTCGATACGCAGGGAATCGTTCAGCCATTTGGCGACAGCCCCCGTCCGCTTATGAAAGACCACGTGGGAGAAAACTGCCTGCTTAATATGATTAACCGCGCGAACAAGTACGTCTATATCTCCACTCCCTATCTTATTTTGAATTACGCGCTGAGCAACGCGCTCATAAACGCCGTAAAACGTGGCGTAGACGTACGAATCATTACGCCGAGAATCCCCGACAAGAAATTAGTCTTCTGGATCACTCGCCGTAATTACAAACCACTTGTCAAACACGGTGTAAAGATTTATGAATACTTGCCCGGATTTATACACGCCAAAAATTATCTTTGCGACGACGTAGAAGGTATGGTGGGTACTATCAATATGGACTACCGTTCACTTATGCACCACTTTGAGTGTGGAGTATGGATGTATAAAACGGACTGTTTGAAAGATATTAAAACTGATTTTGAAAAAACTTTTGCCGTCAGCGAACTTATGACGAAAGATACGATAAAGCAAAGCATACCCAAACGGGTTGCTAGCGCAATCGGATCTATGTTCTCACCTATGCTTTAAGGAAATACTATGGACATCTTTTTAATGATACTTTTTATAATCGTCGGCATTGCTCTGCTTATCGTGGGCGCAGACCTTTTCGTAGACGGCGCAAGCGGTATTGCAGGCAAACTGAAAGTTTCGGCGTTCGTAATCGGTATGACCGTCGTGGCTTTCGGTACGAGCGCGCCCGAACTTGCCGTGTCGACTAAATCCGCATTGGACGGAAGCGGTGATATTGCGATGGGTAACGTCGTGGGTAGTAATATTATTAATATTCTGCTTATTCTCGGAATATCTTCGCTCATACGAAATCTTTCTGTGGAAAAGAAAACGGCGTTTATTGAAATACCCTTTCTTTGCGCCATAACGGGCATATTGTTACTGCTTACGGAAGTCGTTACGCCTATGGAAGTCACACATATTGACGGGCTTATACTCGTACTCCTTTTCGGCGTATACGTCGCGTATATGGTTATAAGCGCGCTTCGTGACCGCAAGAAAGAAAAATTACTCGCTTCGCCCGACGACGGCTTATCCAAACAGCAACCAAGCCAAACGGGAACCGAAACTCCTCGCGCAAAAGGCGGTATACTCGGCGTGTACGAACGCATGCAGGACAAGGTATGGTTTCTTATCGTAATAACGGTAGTAGGACTTGCTTCCGTCGTACTCGGAGCGCAACTTGTCGTTGATAACGTCGAAAAACTTACCGCGCTTATCCCCAACGACAACGCGCGCAAGATTTTATCCGTTACCGTCGTTGCTCTCGGTACTTCCCTGCCCGAACTCGTCACGAGCGTAACTGCTGCGATAAAGGGCAATACTGATCTTGCTCTCGGAAACGTTATAGGCAGTAATATAATGAACATTGTGCTTATACTTGGTCTGCCTGCTCTTATTTTCAACGTCCCGTACGCTTCTTCCTTTATGGTGGATATTCTCGTATCGCTCGGCTCTGTTCTACTCCTGCTTGTTTGCGTAGGCATTGGCCGAGGCAAAAAAATCAACAAGGCAGGCGGAATTTTAATGCTTCTCGCTCTCATGGGTTATCTCGTCTATCTTTTCCTGAGTTAATCGACAAAAAATACTAAGATTTCAAAAATTTTTAACACGCAAAAACCGTCGGCTTAATACCGACGGTTTTTTAAGTGTTACGTTACTTTATACCCGAACGAGAGCCCAGACTGATTTAGGCTGGACGGTAATTTCTTTTTCGTACACGCCAAGGCAGTCGTTTCCTGCCCTATCGCCGTTTACTCTGAGCGACCATTTACCCTCGGGCAAAGGTATTTTTGCATCGCAAAGGGGATTATAAACGATAAAAAGCGATTCTCCTTCCGCCACTAACGTATACGCAATTACGTCGTAACGCATATTTGGCAAGAAATTCGTTGCATTTTCAATCTCTTCGGGATCGGTTATACGGAGCGCAGGGTGAGCCTTACGGAAAGCGATCAATCCCTTATAATAATTTCTGACATCGTCGCGCGCAGAACCCTTTACGAGCAAATCCCACTCGATATTATTCACTACGTCAGGGGATTTATAACTGTTCTCGTCGTAACCGCCCGTAGGAAAAGTTTTACTCCTGAGCATTTCTTCACCCGCCTGCATAAAGGGTATACCACGGCTGGTGAAGATTATTCCGCCTGCCATTTTATTCATTGCCACGCGTTCGTAGGTCGGTTTTATTCCACTCGTCATACTGAGTTTATCCCACAGCGCAAGATTATCGTGCGCGGAAACGTAGTTGACGACCTGCGACGCGGAGGGAGTTACCCACCAGGTATTGAAGTTGGGGGACGTTCCGCCCATTGATGAAAACTTGACGAGATTGACCGTTTCGTACGCCCTGTCGTTGACGTACCCGCCTTCGTACGCGCTGAAAACCGCGCCCTTAACGCTATCGCGCATTACGTCTGAGAACACAGCCACTCCGCCTGCCGAACCGTCCATAGGTTTTATGCGAGCGCTGTTCCACTTGTTGCATTGCTTGTCGCCGTCCAATGACGTTGCTCCGCCCACCCAGCCTTCGCCGTAAATGAGCATACTCTTATCGTATACGTGAAGCGCGCGTTCGATCTCCTGCATAGTATCTACGTCGTGCAATCCCATAAGGTCAAAGCGGAAGCCATCGGCGTGATATGTCTTTGCCCAATGAAGAAGAGAGTCTATAATAAACTTTCTGCACATTACGCGCTCGCTCGCCGTTTCATTACCGCAACCCGAACCGTTCGTGGGGTTACCGCGATAATCGAAGCGATAATAATAATTGGGTACGGCTTTGGAAAGCGGGGCTTTGAAGTCGTAAGTATGATTATAAACGACGTCAAAAACCACTCCCATGCCACGCTTATGGAGAGATGCAACCGCCTCGCGCAGTTCGTAAACCTTAACCTTGCCGTCGTACGGGTTGGTGGAATACGCGCCCATAGGCGAATTGTAGTTCATCGGATCATAGCCCCAGTTGAAAGCGTTATAACTATTATCCGCCAGTCTGGTCTGATCTACTGTTGCGTACTCGGCAACGGGGAGAAAATGCACGTGCGTTACGCCAAGGTCGGCAAGATAATCCACGCCGATACTCTCTCCCGACGCATTTTTCAGGCTTTCGGTAAACGCTTTGAACGTTCGGGGATAACGCGAATTCGTTTTGCCCGAAAAATCGCGAACGTGTACTTCCCAAATAACCGCGTCGGTGTATTGTTTGAGCGCGTGCGACTTTTTATACTCTTCGCTTTCTTTTTCCCAACCGTCGGGAGTTACGTCCGTAAAGAGATCGGTAACCATACCCCGCCTGCCGTTTACGCCCGTCGAATAAGCGTAAGGATCGACTATTTCTTCATCTGCTCTGCCGTTATGCGACACGGTGTAGGTATAATACGCGCCGTCAAGATTTCCGTCTATTGTGAGAATCCACACGCCCTTTTCCGAGCGTGTCATATGTTTGCCAAGGAGATTGTAACCGCCTTGACCGTTTTTGTAAAGATTGAGTTTTACTGCAAGCGCGAAAGGCGACCATAAACGAAAAGTCGTCTTTTCTCCGCTTATTTCCACGCCCAGTTTGCCGTTATACGAATATCTCTCGATAAACTCCGCTTTATCGTAAATTCCAAGCGGTTCGGCAGGTACTGCCTGCGACGAGAACAGCACAAAACAAGGCGTTTCGGGATTCAACCGAGCGCCAAGCAGAAGTCTTACTTCGTGACAGTCGTAAGGACTGACGGACACGCAAGACACGGGAACGTTCACGCCGTCCGAATAGACCTTATAATCGTACTGCGCGCCGTCCGTAAAACAGACTATTTTATCATAGTCCTCTATATATGCCTTTAATTCCAAATTATTAACCGCCCTTTACGTTCACAGTTACGCGCGCGTGAACTTCTGCGTGAAGTTTTACGACTACTTTGTATATACCCGTTTGTTTAATGGGCTGGTCAAGAACGATTTTCTTTTTGTCTACGACAACGCCCACTTTGCCCAGCGCGTCTGCAATCGCCTGAGTATTAAGCGCGCCGAAAAGTTTGCCGTTTGCGCCTACCGTCACGGGAACGGTAATTTCGGTAGCGTTGAGCGTCTGCGCCATTTCCTGAGCGTTTTTGAGCGCTTGCGCCTTTTTGTACGCTTCACTTGACTTCTGCGCTTCGAGAAGATTTACGTTTTGCGTAGAAGCAGGCTGAGCGAGTTTGTTCTTAAAGAGATAGTTGTTGGCGTAGCCGTCGGAAACGGTGACGATATCACCCTTCTTTCCCGAACCTTTTACGTCTTTGAGCAAAATTACTTTCATGGTTTTACCTCGTTTTTATGCTTAGTTCAGTATACCTAAAATCTTACAAAATGTCAATATATTACGCTCTGTAACTTATCTTTATTGTCAATTGTCAATTTATAAAAGGCTACCTTTTGTCATAAATACAAAAGATAGCCTTGATTTCATAGCAATAATGAAGTTTTATGCGCTTATTTCCCTTCTTCGATCTTTGCGCAGACGAATTCCAGTCCGAACACGGGCAAAGCAACGTAATAACTGCCGTCGGAGAGCGTAGAAACGTTTAGCGGGGTAGTCTCGTCCGTTTTTTCATAGAAGATATTTATATCCTTGACTTTTGAGCATACGATCGAATAGGGCAAACGCCGTCCGCCGTATTCCTTTACGCCAAGAGTGAGCGCGATTTTCTTTATGCGGTTTTCGGTAAACGTCTTTATGGAGAACACTCTGCAATTCTCAAACGTGGGTATGCGTCCAAAAATGCGTTTGATTGGTTCTGACGGCAAAAACCCGAAGTCGTTATCCTTGCGAGTGTAAGCAAGCGAATCTTTGCCGAGAAGCAAAGTCAATTCTTTATTTTTAAGGGTCGTTGAAGCGCAGTTGGAACATTCTATTATTTTACCGCTTGCGCTCACGAGCGGATCGCAGGGTACGTCTGCGTAGAAAGCCTTATCCTCGCCCACTACGTCCACGCCCGCGACGTCAGCGTGGGAAGACAATATGGTGAATAATTTTTTGGATAATCGTTTGGAGTTTACTGCGCGCAGATTACCCGTTTCGTTGATTTTGATAAAACCGCCCGTTATCGCGTTTCTGTTGCCTTTTTTACCTTCGGTAACTTCCAAGTCCAGTTCCGTTATTGCAGATGACGGAAGCGCGAAGGTTTCTCCGCTTTTCAGCACGATCTCCAACGTATCGTTTATCCCGAGATAGTCTTTTCCGATTTTCATAGTCGTAATTCCTCCTTGTCTGTTTCTCGGCGAAAGCGGAGAGTTTCCGCCCTCTTCCGTTTTTATTTTAACATTAAAACGGCTGTTTGTCAATACTCAATTTTTGAATTTTATAAAAAAAATCGACGCTTTTTAAGCAATCGATTTTTATCGTTATCGTCTTTTAATTGTCCTGCTACGCCCTACTCGCATTATAAGGCGGAGAAGTATCCACACGACCAGAGTTCCTATCAATACGTTAACGCCTATTACGATAATGAGATAATAAGGGAATCCGGGCACGTAAGTTATACCGTGAATATAACCGTTCATAAACGAAGTGTTGACTGCATTGAAAAGTTGATTTCTCACCGCGCGCAGAGCCATTTGAAAATGCTTGGTCGTCGGTGGCGTATAAAACAAGCTGGTTTGTCCTGCAAGCGCGTCGCCACCTGCCGAAAGCATTTGATTGACGGTCATATAGTTTTGGCTACCCGACGTGAGTACGTAACCGTCAAACCCCCACTCATTTCTGAGCAAACCGCTGATAAGCGCGTAAGAACCGCCTGCCCAGACGTCACCCACACGGCTTACTGACGTTCTGATTGCCGTAACGAGCGGAATTTGCGTAGTTCTTTCAGCGTAAGTCCCCAAAACTTCGTCCGTTCGTTCATAATAACGAACAGTTCTATATCCACTCTTAGCGCACGTTTCAAACGGACGTAAATACAATTCACGCATGGTTTGTTCGTCGCAATACACGGCAAGACCGTTATCCTCGGCGCGTGTCTTTTGCGAGTTTATACCGAGCGCGCCCGCAAAAACGTATACGCCTTTTTTCGAACAACCTTTTACTGTTTGCGAAAAAATTCTGCCCGAAAGAAAGGGATCTTCCGAATAACTTTCCACGTTGCCACCGCCAAACGGCGAACGGTGAATATCGGGCGAGGGCGCATACCAACCGTTTATTTTATCACGCAAGCCAACGTTACCGTTATATTCGCCCAGTTTGAGCGCAAGATTCTCGTTCCAGGTCTGAGCAAGTACGATAGGCGCGCATACGGGATCGTTAACGTTTATTCCGTAAGCATTGCCGTTTTCCACAATTTTTGGCTTGTTTATTTCCGCTATATGTTCCGAGCCGTAACCCGCCATAGTAATCATCCCGCTTATATTTGAGCGTGAGAGGTTGTTGAGCAGGTCCAGCCACTTCTCGCTTTCTATGGGCAAACCGCGCACATCTATAATTTCAGAGTCGCTATTCTTATAAGCGTACCCCGTCAAACCCTCCGCTTCTCCGCCGGCATTGTTACTGCGAAGACGCGCGTAAGAAACTGTACCCACTTCTTTTCTGCGGATATATGCAACGCCATCTTCATCCGGTTTACCATATATGCTTTCACTAACGATTTCTCCGTCAGGCGTGGGATAACTACCTACCCAATCTTTGCGGGTAAGACGTTTTTCAGGCGCGTTGCCTGTGAATAGATTGTCTATTTCTTCACCCGAAGTTTCGTCCGTTTTGCGTACCGTAGTTTGATGTACTTCATAAGACAAAGTCAGTTCAGGATTGCCAACGCCCACCATTTTCGTAACGTCTACGCTTTCTCCTTCGCCGTACATACGCGCAAGTACGTTATTAGTCGCCTCGTGCGCATCGCGAGCGAAGGTGAAGTAATATTTACCCGCCTCGGTCAAAAATCCGCCTTCTGCCGTAGAATACGCTTCCAGACAGGTATACGGCGCGGTAACTGACACGTATTCTTCTTGTCCGGGGGACAGTTTATCAGTCTTTATAAAACCGCAAAGCGTAACGCTTGCGCGCTCTATCCCCTCCGTTTTCGCGCGCTCGGTATACGGAGCGCAAACGTACAGGCCGTAAGTTTCCTTACCTGAGAAATGCTCGTCGATATTTCTTATTCGCAAACGGAAGGTTAAGCCGTTTTCATACTTATCCATACTCATACCGTGCGGTAAAAACTCAGCGTACGTTTTGCCGTAACCGAAAGGATATTTTACTTCATCCTTATAATAGTATTCACCGACGTTCGCCTTTCCCGTAACGACGTCAAAATATCTCGTTTCGTAATAGCGATAGCCAACGTAAAGTCCTTCCGCGTGCGAAGTATAAAAATACTCCGTACGGGCAGAGTTTCTGTAAAATTCAAACTCGCCGAAATTTTCCGCAGACGGCGCGGAAAAATTGTCATACGCCCAAGTATCAACAAGTCTGCCGGAAGGAAATTCTTTTCCGCAAACGACGTTTGCAAGTTGAGTAAAACCTTGTTTTCCTACCTGCGCTTGCAGAATAATCCCTTTGATTGCCGTAAATTTCTCAATGCCGGTCAGTTCAATAGGATTTGCTGAATTTATCACAAGCAGTATTTTTTCATAACGTTTGTTTAAAAATTCGAGTGTTTCCAATTCTGCAGTACTCGGCTCTAAATAATTTTTGTTTTTATCGTTCGGATTATAGGCGCTCTGCATAACGGACGGCAAGTCAGTCAGCGCATCACCGCTTTTAAGCGCAGGTCTAGTAATCACATATATCGCCACGGAATCTTTTATTTTTTCTTCGCCAAAAATTACGCCGTTTGTCAAAAGGTCGAGTGGCATCTCATTAAACGCTCCGTCAAAATTATTCGACCTATTTTCATAAAAATTGCGTAATTCATTATTCGTGCGATAGCCTGCGTTTGTCAATGCGTCGCAGACGTTTTTCATCTCGGGCTTGCCGTCCACAATGTTTTGACCTGAGCCGTAAACGTCTAAACTTGCGCCGAAAGGCAGGGGTAATAAGTTTTCGTTTTCAAGCAAAACGATGCTTTCGGTTTGTATCTCTGCGCGAAGATTCTCTCCGTATAAGTCAAGCGCGCTGTCGGTCAGATAATCAGATGGGTGGTATTTTAAGTCAAGAAGATAGTTTTGTCCCGTTCTACTCGATTCAGTACTTCCAAAGATACGGGTAAGTTGAGTACTGAATACAACCATAGTAAGCAGATTAAATACGGCGGTAATGATACTGATTATCGCCACGGTTAAGAGAGAAAGGGTTATGAACCGCTTGGTTGCGGTTTTTTTCTGCCCACTTTTATTCATTACATATATTTTATACTATTTTTTTGTTTAGCGCAAGGGAAAAAACAAAAAATAAAAAAATAATTCATACCGATAAACGGGAAAATATTTTTTCACAAAAGGGAAACCCCCTGCTACGTGAAGCAACGAAGCAGGGAGTTTATTTTATTCGTCGATGGATGAGCTCGACGAAATGAGGGGCTAATTATTTTTTGTAGCGAAGAATCCCGCTACGGCTAGTCCTATCAAGAGAACTGCATCAACGACTATCATTATAATAATCCACGTAGGAAGATTATATCCAATTACTTCGGTTTTCATAACATAGGAGTTGTTTGTAACGTAAAGAAAGTTCTTCGCGCAAAGTACTTAAAAAAGCCCCCTGCTTATCAATGCTGATTCAGGGGGTTGTCTTATTTTTTATATTATATATTGTATATTAAATAATAAAGGAAAGTTTGGAAAAAATGCTCGTCGGTGGAAATCACAATTTACCGTGAAGGCGAATTTTCGTTTCTATTATGCCTGCAAGTTGGCGAGCCACTCTCAGACTTACGCCTTTTTCCATACAATAGAAATCGGCTTCGAGCGAAAGCGTCTGGTCGGGCAGATAAACGCCCCTGTCTGCAAGCAAACTTTTGAGAATATCGAAAAAGTCCTGTTTGGAAGGAAGCGCGAAGTTTACAGTTATGCCGAAATAGTCCACGCCCAAGTCTTCTCTCGTGGTCGTGGCGTAAACGAGCAGATTGGGAACGTTTGAGTCAATAACCGCTTTCAGACCGCTGTAATCTATTTCTTCGACGGTGGGAAGGTCTGTTATGAGCAATATGAATTTATAGTTGCCGTCCACTTGTGAGAGCGCGCCTATAATCCGTGTTAGATCGCTTATATCACGACGGTTTATTTTTATAAGCCGAAGTCCTTCGCTCTTATACTCGCTGACGAGAGCGCGTACGGACGACGTCTTCCCCGTTCCGCTACCGCCTTGAAGAAGAACGTTTTGCGCGGGCAGTCCGAGTAAGAAAGCCTTGGTATTCTCTACCAGCGCGCGTTTTTCCTGCTCGTACTTTTTCAGGTCGGACAGGCGTACCTCACGCGAAAGCATCGGCACAAGCCGTTTCGTATCGCCGTCCCACAAAAATTCGGAGGTCGTTTCAAAAAACGCTTTGTCGGGTTGGTCGCTCTCGCTTACCGCGCAGGAAACGAGATATTCGATCTCGCCGTTTATAGAACGGTATTCGCTGTCGGCAAGCTTGCCGAGTTTGATCAATAAATCGGGGTGCAAACGCACTATTATTTGTTTTCTTTCGTCTTTCATATTCATTATGATATCACTTAGCGAGCCGTTTGTCAATTATTTACAGGAATATCGTATAAACACATAATAAAAAAACGCTCCGGGGCAGTCGCCACGAAGCGTTTATTTTCGGTTGTTGTTTATTAACTAAACGAAGTAGGAACGAAGAAGTATACCAAGAAGAGCATTACTACTACGATAGTGATAGGTGAGAGTTCCCACTGAGGCTTTTCGGTCTTCTTTACTGCATATACGATATATCCGCCGATATATTCGCATACGGAGATAATCGTGTAAGCAAGAAGTCCGATACCGATACCGTCAGTAATCGAATAGCCAAGAGGCATAATTACGATGGTAAGGAAAGCGGAAACTGCATTTTTCGGATTTATGAAGTCGATATTCTTTACGTTCGCCATCATAAGTACGCCTACGTATACGAGAGCCGAAGCAGCCGCAGCCGAAGGAATAAATGCGAAGAAAGGAAGAACGAATATCGAAAGGAAGAACAATCCTGCAACGGTAAGAGCTGTAAGGCCCGTCTTTCCGCCTGCCGCTACGCCTGCGCCCGATTCAACGAAAGTCGTAACGGTAGAAGTACCGAGAGCCGCGCCTGCGCAAGTAGCGATAGCGTCTGCGTACATACACTTGCCAAGGTTAAGGGGCTTGCCGTCTTCGTCAATAAGACCTGCGCGGGTTGCGCAACCGGTAATCGTGCCCATAGTGTCGAACATATCGATCATACAGAACGAGATAACCGTCATTATGCAAGTAAATACAAGACCTACGCCCTGCATAGCCGAGCCGGAGAAATCAAGGCCCGAAGTAAACGCTGCTAAGAACGAACCGCCGTTTGCGGGATCCATCGAGAAGAAGTTTGCAAAGTTCTCCCAGAAAGCCCAGGAAATTCCAGCTTCACCGGTAAGAACTGCAAGATCCGCTACGCCCATAGGTATTGCTGCGATAGTAGCCACTAAGATACCGATAATTACGGCAGCCTTTACTTTGAAGCGAGAAAGAATCGCTATAGTGAAAAGTCCAATGAAACATACGAGAGGAGAAGTAATTAATACTGAATTTCCGCTTATCCAGTTTACTAACTGAGGCGTATAAACGTTGAAGAGTACAAGATCAACCTGCGTAAATCCGTTCGTTACGATAACGCCTGCGTTTTGCAAACCTATATACGCAATAAAGAGTCCGATACCTACGGGTATTGCATTACGAATACCCTTGGGAATAGCGTCAAAGATGTATTCGCGAAGACTTACGCGCTTGCCTTGTTTGTCCTTTCCACCCGGAATAATGGTCAAAAGCAAGAAAACAAATCCGCTTATGAGCACGAGAAGCATTGCGTTGCCAAAGCCCATAATAGCGTCCGTTGTTCCGGCAGATACGCCACCGATTAGTCCGCCTACAGCGGCGTTCAGTCCCATACCCGGCGCTTGCGCGTATGGCATTTTGGCCATTAACGACATCAATACAGTACCGATAACTGCGCCGAACACGGTTGCAATAAATACCGATGACCACATTTTGTCGCCAATACCATTAACGTATAAAATCTGATTCGGGTTTACTACAAGAATATAGCACATTGCAAGGAAAGTCGCAATACCTGCGAACAATTCTACCTTAATGCTACTCTTTGCTTTAGTAACGCCAAAGAAGTTGTCTAATCCTTTCAAAAAACCGTTTTTGTAAGGAGATTCAACTTTCTCTTCCATAGCCACGGGGTCCGTAACGGGAGTTGCTTCAACTTCTTCAATTACGTCGGGCTGTTTGTTTTCTTCCATCATAAATCCTCCTGTTTGATTTAATTAAGTCTATTATAACATTAAATAAACATTAAAATCAAGCGTACGAATTACTTTTCGGCATAATCTGACAAAATTTTTTAGTCTGCTGAAAATTTAGCGTTTGTTTTTAAAGTATATTTAATGTTTATATATATACTTATTTCTATAAGATGTATAGTGAGGTTATTATGAAAAAGAGTTTAACTAAAAAAATCTCGATTATTTCGGCGATTATACTTCTCGTCGTTATTTCTTTTACGTTTACTGCTTGCGGTTCTCATATACTTACGATTAATGAAAACGGTAGTTTCTCGACTGCGGGATACGATTACGTCAAAGTAGACGTCCCCACCAATCAAGCGACTTACAACGTTACGATTGAAACCGCGCCCAGTACGGAAACGAATAAAACAAGATTAGAAGTCATTGAAGATATCCGCCCCACCGTCGTGGACGTTTATTCTTATTCAAACAGCGGTCAATCGTCGGGCAGTGGCGTTATCGTAGGTTCGGCGGTAGACGGCAATAAAGGCTATTATTTCATAGTAACCAATCATCACGTCGTGGAGGGCTGTACTTCCTTCCAGGTCAGTCTGCTTTTCATTGACGACAAAACGGGTAAGGAAAGTTATGACAATTATTACGCTACGTTGATCGGTGGCTCGCCCAAGAGAGATATAGCCGTTCTCCGTATCGAAAAGAAAGCCAACGAAACCATTAAGACGGCTGTTTTCGTAGATGACAGCGACAAAGTCAAAGTCGGCACGGACGTAATCGCTATCGGTAATCCGCTTGGAATACTGGGCGGTACGGTCACTATGGGTATCGTTTCGGCAACGGCGCGCGAAGTAAGCGTACAGGACGTCGGCTCAATGACTCTTATGCAGACGGATGCTGCAATCAATAGCGGTAATTCGGGCGGTGGCTTATTCGACGAAAACGGGATCTTAGTCGGAGTGGTAAATTCGGGCTATTCGTCATACGAGGGCTTGAACTTCGCCATACCTGCAAACGACGCCAAGTTCGCTACTGAGTCGCTTATCTCCACTTACGACGAAACCAAAGCCAAGCCGTACGGCTACGTAGAAGGCGATACTGAAATCGGTATCACTTGCTCGACGATGAATATTTACGAAAGCGCTACGAGTACAACCCAAAATCAATATATCGTCGCATACGCTACCAACTCGTCCAGCCTTTTCTATGATGAGTGGCAAAATTATTATAAAGCGCTTACGGGAATTAAGATTGACTACACCGATCCAACGAAAGAAGACGTAGATAAAAAAATCACCACGTACGACGAGTTTAGTGAATTAATGAAAACCATTAAAGCAGGCGATACTATAACTTTCAAACACAAAGACGTAATGGAAAGCGGATATGGGCCTAACCGCAAACTCTATCTGGCAAGCAATGAATCAAGCACAACAAGAACGGTGACTCAGTACATATATACTATTTAAGCGGTTCGGTTTTTTATAAAAGACCTTTGCTACTTTATTTTTAGGCGGTGAGATATTACCATAACTTCCCACCGCCTAAAAATAAATAAAAATTTTTTGAAAAAAGTACTTCATTTTGCTTGCGTTTTTCTTTCGCTTTTGGTACAATAATCAAGCCTTTGAAGATGAGGCTCGAAGGTGAGCCGATTCAAACAAACGTGGCGGCGTAGCTCAGTTGGCTAGAGTACTCGGTTCATACCCGATTGGTCGGCGGTTCGAATCCACCCGCCGCTACCATTAAGTCCCTATGGTCAAGCGGTTAAGACATCACCCTTTCACGGTGGAATCTCGGGTTCGAGTCCCGATAGGGATACCATTACAATATATGTGGCGGATAACCGCCGTGTGGAAGCTTAGCTCAGTTGGGAGAGCATCTGCCTTACAAGCAGAGGGTCATAGGTTCGAGCCCTATAGCTTCCACCAAAGAAAGAGACACCTGTAAGGGTGTCTTTTTCTTTGTGGATACTTAGGGCGAGAACCCTTTTGCGAAGCAAAAGAAGGTTCGAGACCTCTCAGCCGAGGGAACGCAGTTCCCGAACGCCACGGAGCGCAAGCGGAGTATAGCTTCCACCAAAAACAAAAAAGACACTTTTACTGCGTCACTCTTAGGGATTTTTTAGACAATATAAAAGGATAGCGAAATTTCGCTATCCTTTCTTTTTGATACGCAAAACACACTACTTTGATTACAAAGTATAGTGGGCTATACTTTATTTAATTTTTGAAAAATTTTATTTATTGTTTCTTCTGGTAAAATGGCGGCTAAGCCATTGCCATACCATTTGATATTATCATCTAAACTAAATAATGAAGATTTAAACCAGCCAGAAGATTTTTGTCCGTATTTAAATTCAATAATAGCATTTCCACCTAATGCTAATGTTTGCTCTATCAATTGGTCTTTTACGCAATCTAGCGTTTGTATTTGTGAGTTAAATGAAAAAAGTTTTTTGTATTCAACCTGTCCAAGTATTTCTGCTGTTTGCTCTGAACCTTCTATAAAAATTACACCTTTATAAATAGATGTGTACGCCATTAAATGTCCCTCTCTAAAATAATAATCGCTTCTTCTCTATGACCCATAATGCCTGGTATTTCTGCTGTAAAAGCAGCCTTTACAATCCAGCCTTGTTGCGCATATGAATTGATTGCATCCTCTAATCTTTGTGGGTCAAATTTACCTGAAAACCATTTGTCTTTTTGAGATAAGATTTTGTATTGTTTCATTTCTAATTTCCTCCAAAAGTAATTTAATACAAACATTATAACTAACTATTGGTTAGTTGTCAAGTAATTTCTAACCAATAGTTATATAATAACATTATGGAAGAATCAATTATAAAGAAGAGATTGAGTGAAGAACTAAGAAATAGTGGATTAACAACTATCGAAATTGCAAAACGTATAGGTGTTTCCCCTGAAATGATTACTCAATATTCTACAACAAAAAAATTACCTAAATTAGATACTTTTGCAAAAATTTGTAAAGAACTTGAATTAGATGCAAATTATATTTTGGGGAATAATTAAAAAACTCGACTTACAGAAGTCGAGTTTTTTAATTGATTAAATTAATCCCTATGGGACACGCACTTTATGTGTCTTTTTGTTTTTGCGTAGAAGTTTTGGGCGAGAACCCTTTTGCGAAGCAAAAGAAGGTTCGAGACCTCTCAGCCGAGGGAACGCAGTTCCCGAACCCTTTATTCTTGCGCACCGCTAACGCTACCTTCGGTTGCGCCAGAATTACCCGCGCTTGCGGAATCTTTTTTGTTCTTTCTTCCAAAAACCCCCTCGATGCCGTAAGGCAATCTTCGAGGACGATTTTATTCTTGCGCACCGCTAACGCTACCTTCGGTTGCGCCAGAATTACCCGCGCTTGCGGAATCTTTTTT
>JAFXKH010000068.1 GCA_017531795.1 Clostridia bacterium | reverse complement strand
CTGAAATAATAATGCGAGAAGAAAACGGAAAAGAGCACAGCGAAAATGGCGGAACGATGGGCGGAATTATACTGCTCGTTGTGGCGGTAGCCATCTGCGTTACGATGTGGATAAGCGTGTGCGTGACGAGTTTTATTCAAGCATGGCACAAGGCGGTGGAAATTGAGAATAGAGCCTTTTTTTACGGACGGAATTCTTTCAGAGTATCCCCGTCCACAAATGAAACGCAACAGTCATTTCGCGCTTAACGGCGAGTGGGATTATGCGATAAACGCTGAACGCGAAATGACTGCGACGGCGTACGATGGAAAAATCCTCGTGCCCTACTCGCCCGAAACTCTTCCAAGTGGAGTAAACAGACAGGTAGGCGCAGACGATTATTTGCATTACCGTCGTTTTTTCACTCTGCCCGACGGATTTAATAAAGGCAGAGTACTGTTGAATATCGGCGCGTGCGATCAGGTCTGCGAAGTTTTTGTCAACGGCAAAAAAGTAGGTTCTCACGAGGGAGGTTACTTGCCCTTTTCTCTGGATATTACTTCCGCGCTGACGTCGGGCGAAAATGAACTGAAAATTACCGTTCGTGACGACGCTTCAAGCGAGATTTACGGTAGGGGAAAACAAAGTTATACTCCGGGCGGAATATGGTATCCTGCAACGAGTGGTATATGGCAGTCTGCGTGGCTGGAAAGCGTGCCCGAAAATTATATCGTAAAAATAAAACTCACTCCCGATTATTTCACGTCAACGCTCAAACTGAATTGTGACGTGATTGGTGGCGGTGAGTTTGAAGCGACTGTAATGGATAACGGGGAAATACTTGCGAACGGCGTTTCGGAGAAGGGTGAACTCACTCTGGACGTTTCTTCCTGCCGTCCGTGGTCACCCGACGATCCTGAATTGTATGAAGTAAAAATCAACGCAGGCGATGACGTAATCGAAAGTTATTTTGGCTTGCGTTCGTTCGGTAGAAAAGAAATAGACGGCAAATGGTACTTTACGGTCAACAATAAACCGATTTTTCACAACGGATTACTTGATCAAGGCTACTTTGAGGACGGAATGTATACTCCTCTTTCCAACAAGCGTATGTACGACGAACTCAAAGCGGTAAAGGATTTGGGGTATAATATGCTCCGCAAGCACATCAAGACGGAATCGGCATTGTGGTATCATTATTGCGACTGTCTGGGCATTTTGGTATGGCAGGATATGATAAACGGTGGCGGAGCGTACAGCAAACTTCGTATAAACCTTTGTCCGTTCATCAATCTGCACATAAACGATAAAAATTATCGCAAAATGAAAAGGCTCAATCCTTTGTCAAGAAAACAGTTTATGACGGAGGCGTACGAACTTATTGATACGCTGTATAACGTCGTATCTCTTTGCCTTTGGACACCTTTTAACGAAGCGTGGGGACAGTTTGATGCGGTGGACGTATAGAAGGAACTTTCCGCGTACGACGGCACGAGGTTGTACGACCACGCCAGCGGTTGGCAGGATAAGGGCGGTGGCGACGTAAGAAGCCGACACATATATTTCCGCAAAGCCCGTCCGAAAAACGACGGCAAGCGAGTGCTTGCGCTTACTGAATTCGGAGGATATTCCTTCGCTCTCGGCGAGCATAACCGCCGAGTGTTCGGCTATAAAAAATTCAACGACAGACAGAAATTTACGGAAGCCTTCGTTCGGTTATACGAAAACGAGGTTATTCCGGCGATAGAAAAGCAGGGTTTATGCGGAACGGTTTACACTCAACTTACCGACGTTGAAGAAGAGATCAACGGCATTTTTACCCGTTCGCGTCAGCTTAAACCGTCCGCCGAAGAAATCAAACGCGTCAATGCCGAAGTGTATAAGGCGTTTGAGAAGAAGGTGGGCAAATGAAAAAGATAGAACTGCTCTGCGTGGGTAAAATTAAAGAAAAATATTTTACCGAAGGCATAAACGAGTATATTAAACGAGCAAGCAAGTACGCCGAAGTGACCGTTACCGAAATTCCCGATT
>JAFXKH010000067.1 GCA_017531795.1 Clostridia bacterium | reverse complement strand
GTATTTTATTGATCTTAAATAAAAAATCTCTCTTTGAAAAACAATAAGAGAGTGGAGGACCATGTGTCGGACAAAATTAAAGAAATTGACGGCCAGTTATATGAAGAACTTTTTTTGAGTGGCGCGGCGAATCTTAAAGAAAACGCGCAAATTGTAAACGACCTCAACGTTTTTCCCATACCCGACGGCGATACGGGTGAAAATATGTTCTTGACGATCAAGGGCGGTGTGGACGGCTTGAAAAACGCCGAAAGCCCCTCTCTTGGAGATAAGGCAAGCGCAATCGCAAGCGGTATGCTTCTCGGCGCAAGAGGAAACTCAGGCGTTATTCTTTCCCAACTTTTTTACGGCATCGCCGAAGGGCTGAAAGGCAAGACTTCGGTTACTATAGAAGAGTTTGCATCGGCTCTCGGTCTGGGCGTTAAATGCGCTTACGGCGCGGTAGCAAAGCCGGTTGAAGGCACGATGCTCACCGTAGCGAGAGAAGCGACGGCGAAAGCAAGCGAAAGCATAGACGAAAACACGACCGTGGCGTCGTTCTTCGACAAATATCTTGAAGAAATGAAAAGTTCGCTTGAACGCACTCCCGACCTTCTCGAAGTTCTCAAAGAAGCGGGCGTTATCGATAGTGGCGGAGCAGGACTCGTATATATCGCGGAGGGCTTTTGTAAGGCGCTCGGCGGAGAAAGCGTAAAGACCGACTTCGGTAGCGAGGGCGGAAAGAATACAGCGGTGGATTTCTCAAAATTCGACGAGAACTGCGAAATGGTATACGGCTACTGCACCGAAATGCTCGTGCGTTTGCAAAAGAGCAAGACGGACGTAGACGCGTTCTCAGTAGAGGAACTCGTAGCCTTCCTTGAATCTGTGGGAGATTCGGTAGTAGCGTTCAAAACGGGCACGATAATAAAGATTCACGTGCATACGCTCACTCCCTGGAAGGTGTTCCAGCATTGTCAGACGTTCGGTGAATTCCTTACCGTCAAAGTCGAAAATATGACTTTGCAACACAACGAAACGGTGGCGGAGAAGAAAGAAGAAGCATTATTCAAAATGCCCAAAAAAGTCCGTAAGCACAAAAAGTTCGCAACCGTAACCGTGGCTTCGGGCGACGGACTTACGCAGGTGTTTGAAGAAATGGGCGCAGACTTCGTCATAAACGGCGGACAGACGAACAACCCGTCGGCAGAGGACTTTATTGAAGCGTTTGACGAAGTGAACGCCGACGTTATATTCGTGCTTCCCAATAACGGCAATATTATTCTCGCTGCCAAGCAGGCATCGGAAATGTACGATAAAGCGGACGTCAGAGTTATCGAAAGCAAGAGTATCGGTCACGGTTATTCCATACTCTCTATGCTCGATTACGGCTCGGACGACGCTGACGAAATAGAAAGCCGTATGGCAAGCGATATGCAAGACATCATTACCGGTCTTATCGCAAAGTCCGTACGCACGACGAGCGTAAACGGCGTGAAAGTAGGCGAGGGCGAGTATATGGGCTTTGCCGAAAAAGTGATGTACGTTTCCACGCCCGACAGACAGGACGCGCTGTTTGGCTTGATTGAAAAACTCGATACTTCGTCAAGAGAATATCTTATTCTCATTTACGGAAAGACCGTATCCGAAGAAGAACGTGAAGCCGTAGCGTCACTTATCGGTGAAAAATATCCGATGGTGGAGTTTTATGAGATTGACGGCGGACAGGACGTTTACGATTATATCCTGGTTACCCAATAAAGAACTAAAACCGTAAGGCAAAACAAATATAAAAACAAAGAAACGGAGGAATAACAATGAAAAAGTACGTGATCGTTACAGACTCTTGCAGTGACCTTAACAGAGAACTCAGAGAAAAGTATGACATCGATTACATCCCTATGCACGTATCGTGTGAGGGAAAGGACTATGAGGCAAACCTTGACTGGGAAGTTATCTCGATAAAGGAATATTTTGATCTCATGCGTGCAGGAAAGAGAATAACCACCGCGCAGATTACTGCAAATCAGTATAAAGAGGCGTTTACAAAATACCTCGCTGACGGTTATGATATTCTTTCGATTTCTTGCTCGTCAGCTCTTTCAGCGTCGGTTGCAACCAGCCGTACCGTTGCAGAAGAACTCAAAGCAGAATATCCCGACGCAAAGATTTTCTGCGTAGACTCGCTTGCCGCATGCGCAGGGCTTGGTATTCTTTGCATTATCGCTTCGAAAATGCGCGCAGAAGGCAAGACTATTGAAGAAGTCGTAGCGTGGTTGGAAGAGAACAAACTTACCGTAAATCAGGAAGCAACCGCAGAAAGCCTTAAATATCTCAAACAGGCAGGCAGAATAAGCGCAGCGGCAGCCTTCTTCGGCGGACTTTTACAGGTTAAGCCCATTATTATTTCGGATGCGACGGGTATGAACTTCTCTCTTGAAAAGGTAAAGGGCAGAGCAAAATCTATCACCCGCGTTGCTGAAAGAATGAAAGAAGAATATGAAGACTCTCCTTATCAGACCGTTATCATAGAACACGCTGAATGTCCCGAAGGAGCAGAACAACTTATCGCTGAAATCAAAAAACTTCTTCCTGACGTTAAGATTGACTACGTCATCAACTTCGGACCGATTATCAGCGCAACCGTAGGTCCCGGCACGCTCGGCGTATTCTTCGTTGGTAAGAAAGTAACCGTAAACGCTCCCGAAGCGTAAAAACGTTTAAGAAAGGGTAAACCCTTAAAGTAAATCGGCTTGTTTTCAGCAAGCCGATTTTTCTTATAATAAAAACGCAATCCCAATATATCCGTCAAAAAATATCAAAATTATCTTTCAAACCCTTGCGAAGTAGAGGATATTGTGATAAAATTATAG
>JAFXKH010000066.1 GCA_017531795.1 Clostridia bacterium | reverse complement strand
GCTACTACTTCGGGAGCAGGCTCGGGCTGTTCTTCTGCCACCGCTTCGGGAGCAGGCTCGGGCGTTTCTTCCGCTACTACTTCGGGAGCAGGCTCGGGCTGTTCTTCTGCCACCGCTTCGGGAGCAGGCTCGGGCGTTTCTTCCGCTACTACTTCGGGATCAGGCTCGGGCTGTTCTTCTGCCACTACTTCGAGAACAGGCTCGGGCGTTTCTTCCGCTACTACTTCGGGAGCAGGCTCGGGCTGTTCTTCTGCCACTACTTCAGGAGCGGGCGTTTTTGCAACTGCTTTTTTCTTTCGGCAAGCGAAAGAGAGAATCAGATTTATAAACGAAAGTAAAGTTACGAGTCCCAACAAAATTGTGCCGAGAATCGTGTTGAAAATGCCGGGCAAAAATCCGATGAACGGTATTACGAACAACGCTGTTCCGTTATATTGTAATACCAAGCCTTCCGTTACGCCTGCAAAACTTACGCCAAGAACTTCTATTTTCATAAGAACGTAAGCGCACCACAAAACGACGAGTACAAGCATCCAGATAAAACTGAATATTCTGAACGCAACGGTACCTGCCGTACTCGGTTTTTTTGCTACTGCGAGTCGCAAAAGAACAATCAATGCAAGCAAAGAAAGCCCACCGATAACGGAGGTATAGATAATTCCATACAAATCAAAGGGATATAAGAATAACATAATAAAATTATAAAGTATATTCTATGATTTGTCAATACTTTTTGGAATTTTTCATAGAACGAATTTGTATTTTCTTTATAAAACTCGTTGGCAGTGTGATAGTTCCGCTTATCAGTAATGATAAAGTAAAAATAATCACAAACGCCAGCATTGAAAATATACTGATAAGTAAATTATCACTTATGAATAGGATAGGCAAAACTGCCGTTAATGCAAGGAAAGAGCATAACACCACCTTGGTAAAAGTTCTACGCCGAGCCGTGCAAAAACTTTTTCGGCAATAAGCGAAATCAAGAGTGAAAATAACGGCGTAAGAGCATGCGCCCGATATTGCTACGCCGTATATACCGATCGTTTGCAAAAGCAAGGCGGAAAGACCTGTTTTCAGAAAACCGCCTAACAGCAGATTTAACGCAGGTACTTTCGCTTTGCCTTTTGATTGCATTACCGCAGAAAAAAGTTGGATATAACAGACGTATGGCACGCTTACTGACGATATACTAAGCAAAACCGTCGCGAGTATAATTTCTTCCTGCGACAATCCCCTACCGTATAGTATTGTTAATAGTTGACGAGCGAACGCAAGAATAAAAACAAATCCGCCCAAGCCTATACAATGAGCATAAGTCAAACCTTCTTTCGCTTTGTCGCTTATATCTTCTCCCTTTGCAATTATGGCAGAAAACCGTGGCAAAAGCGCGGTTGCGCAGGCTGTCATTATTACAGGAGGTAGATTTATTATGGAAGAAACGGGCGCGCTCGCTATACCGTATAAGGCAGTCGCCGTAGCAGAAGAAAGTCCGCTATGCGTCAAAACGTTTACAACGAGAACGCTGTCGATAAGTTGTGTTAAGGGAAGAACGAGTGAAGCAAACGATATTGGAAGACCGATACGGGCAAGGTCGGCTATTATATTTTTCGCCTTTTTTTCGCAAGCGACGATATGCGTTTTGCGGTTTTTTATTATTGAATATAACATAACGATAATAACCGCCAAAATTTCGCTGACGGTTATACCGAAAACCGCGCCCATTACACCGTATACCAAGCCGTATTTTATTCCGATTTTCGAAAAGAACACACCGAAAAGTAGTTTTGCGAGTTGTTCTACGAGCTGAGAAATCGCCGTTGGAAAAGTATCGCGATTGCCCTGCCACCAACCACGATAGGCAGAGAGTACGCAAACGAGAAATACGGAGGGAGAAAGAACTACGTACGCCATCGTAGCGTCAGCGTTACCTTGCAATCGGGCAAGATTTCCACCCAGTACCGCCATTAATAAACTGCCGATTATACCTATTATGGACAAAAAAGTAAGTGATACGCGGAGGATTTTTCGGCTTTCACCTTCTCCGCCAAGCGCAAGCGCAGACGCCGTTTGAACGGACACGGCTTGGGGTATACCTCCGCTTGATATAGTAAGGAGAATTGTGTATATCGGGAATACGAGCTGGTACACACCAACGCCTTCCGAGCCTAATACCGCCACTAACGGTACTTTATACAACGCGCCGATTGCTTTTGCAATTAAGCCAGCAATAACGAGAAATAATGCCGAACGAAAAAATTTTTTCATCTTCAGTAGTAGTATGAGCAATGAATAAGATTTTATCGTTAAAATACAGGAAAACTGACAAAAGAAAAAGACTTGCTCCGATTGGAACAAGTCTTTCGTCTGAGTTTGATTATCTCTTAGAGAACTGAGGTGCTTTACGCGCTTTCTTCAAGCCGTACTTCTTACGCTCTTTCATACGAGGATCACGGGTAAGGAATCCTGCTTTTTTAAGCGTGGGCTTATTACCTTCGTCAAGTTCTACGAGCGCACGGGAAATACCGTGACGAATCGCGCCTGCCTGACCGGTGTATCCACCGCCACGAACGTTTACGAAGATATCGAGCTTGCCTACCGTTTCGGTAGCAACGAGGGGCTGATTAACAATAAGTTTGAGCGTGTCAAGACCAAAATATTCGTCGAGAGAACGCTTGTTAATCTGCATTGCGCCTGTACCGGGCATGATACGTACGCGAGCAACTGCCTTCTTACGTCTTCCGGTTCCCCAGAATTGAAGTTTCTTTTTAGTATTCTTTGCCATGGGGTACCTCCTTATTTAACGAGCGTAAGCGCTTCGGGCTTCTGAGCCTCGTGTCCGTGCTTCTCGTCCTTGTATACGCGAAGCTTTTTGATCATCTTTCTGCCAAGAGAGTTCTTGGGAAGCATTCCCTTAACTGCATCAAATACTGCTTTATCGGAATCGTTTGCCATGTATTCTTTGTAGTTTTTCTCTTTAAGTCCACCCATATAGCCGGAGTGCGTTCTCTTCATTTTCTGTTCGAGCTTCTTTCCGGTAAGGATAACCTTGTCGGTGTTGATTACGATAACGTAATCGCCACAGTCAACGTGCGGAGTGAAGATGGGTTTGTTCTTGCCATGAAGAACTGCTGCTACTTGGCTAGCAAGTCTTCCGAGAGGCATTCCCTCACCGTCAGCGATATACCATTTGCCTTCTACGTATTCGGGTGCGCCTTTCTTCGCTACGTCTTTCGTAGCCATAAGCGTTCTTCCCGGACGCGCGCCACTCTTTACGGGAGCGACTACCTTGTTTTTTTCTTCCATAATAATCCTTTTTGATACGCGCATTTCACGCTACGCATACCTTAATGCCGTCTTTGACGGGGCAATGTCAAATTCGGCGCAAAATCCTTAATAATATACTATATTTAGCGCAATCTGTCAAGTGTTTTTTACGTTTTTAATGAAAAAAACGGAAGGACGTCGCCTTCCGTTTTTTATCTGTTATTTATTAGCCTAACAAATCCTCTTCTCGTTCTTCTTCGTCTGAGCCAAATTTTTCCCAACCACTATGGTCGTGATGCCAGTTTATGCATTCTTCATCTTCACATAAGATTATATTGCGCTCATACTCGGGATAGGTGGCCATTTTTACTCCGTAAATAGACTCACCGTTGAATACGCCCGCTATCTTCTTTACGTACATATAATTAAGAGCGTAGCCCGTATGGTTAGCGTAATAAGATACGTAAGTTTCAGTCGTCTTTTCAGTATTAGTTCCGCTTACCACGTAGTCGTAAGTTATGGAGAAGAAATCAACGCCAAAGTTGGTCGTTACGGGAGGATTGAAGCTGAGGATTTTTGCCGTTTTATTGCTAAAATTCTCAAATGCTGAAGTTGAGAAGAAAGCGCTTGCCGAATTCTCTTCTTCGGTATTTTCATCATCGGTTTCTTCATCTTCTTCCTTTTCCACTTCTGAGCTTTCCATCATACCGTACACTCTTCCTGCGTAGTAATCAAGCAACGTTGCAGTACCGTTATATATCTTCGTCGTAAATACGGTATCTCTGCTCGATTCGTAACGATAGAATCCGTCATCCTTTGACGCGATTACGCAAGGCATAGGATCAGCGTCCGTTTCTATGGGTACAATTACGGTAAGCGGACTCGCATCCTTAACCAAAGTAGTCACGAAAGTCTTTTTACCTTCAAGGTCCTTCTTTACTTCTTCCGTTTGGGAAGCCTTGTAAATCTTGTTACGCTGAGCGTAGGCATCAGTTACTTCAAGAGCAGTAGAGCCGTCTGCAAGACCGTTCTTATAGTAAAGATAGTCGCCTGCTACTCCTACGATAGAAATATCGCTTACGGTATTATTGAGAATTTCTTCTCTGGCTTCGCCCGAGGGAGTGATCATTTCGAGAATCTTACCGCTTTTCTTTTCTGCGGAAGTTGCCGTACGGGTGAAATACACGTAATCGGATACGTTGTTATAGTATTCTGTTTCGCTTAACTTTGAGTTGGCAAAAGCAGTGGGATCGTAAGTTTCCACGTTGGGGAAATATACGGTATCTACGCCCTTTACAATCTCTTTGGTTTCAACGACAGCAGAACCGCTGACTTTGGTAGAAACGATATAGCCTGTCTTTATTCCGTTTTCTTCGTCTTCTGCGTTGGCGAAGTAAGTTTCCATAGTGAGAAGATAAACGTAATCTCCGCGCTTAACGAAAGAATAAGGAATAGCCGTATTCTTTTCGTTCGTTACGTAAAGTTGGTTAAGAGATTCGCGGGCAATATCGTACGCATAGAATTCAGCGCGCTCGTACTGTACTTCACCATCGCTACTCCTGTCCGTGTCGGGAGAAGCGAAATATATAATACCGTCGTAAATCCAGAAACCGCCGTTATAACCTGCTGTGCCGATTTTTTTGCTAACAACCTGCTCGTTTTTAATTGCGTATTCGGATTTTCCTCCGTTCGTCGCTACAAAATTCTGTTGCTCATAGCCTTCTTCGTTCTCAATAAGAGGGAATTCACCGTTTTCAAGATCACCTATCTGATAATCGCCAAGAGTAATATAATCTTTCTTTTCGTATTCGAAGTCAAGTACGTCGCGGAGGTTTGCGCCTTCTTTTATGTTGTAATCAACTTTACCGTTAACGGTATTTCCGTCTTTCAATTCTTCGTCGGCAAGCAATCCGCGCTTTTCCGTAATCTTTGCGCGGTAGATTCCACCCTTAATTACGTTGCCGAGAAGATTGCTCTTTCCGTTTTCGTCAGTATAATCGGGCGTTCCGTTGATGAAATATACGTAATCGCCATACTGAACGGTTGTACCACCATTGGAGTATACGATTGTGGACGTAGGATCTAACGGATCTTCGCCGGTGTTTGAATCGCATGCCGTTAATGAGAACGCCGACGCCATGAAAAGCACGGCTGTAAGTAGCATTACAAAGAGAGTCTTAATCTTTTTCTTCATTTCTTTATGTTTTCTCCGATATTTATCGTATAAGTTACGTATTTTATTTTACTTTTAACGTGAGTTGTCCGCGCAATAAACCAACTCCACTTGCTTTCAAAGTCACTCTTTCTGAGCCGTCGGGCTTTACTACCACGAGCGCGTGTCCGTTGGTCGCCGTAACAGTATCGCCATAGTCGGACTCTCCGTAACCGTCGCCCAAAGCAACGATACTTCCGCCCACCGTTTCAAACGTAAGTTCGTGAGATGTCGGTACTATTCTTCCCTCTTTATCAAGAACCCAAACGTCATAGAAGGCTAATTCGCCTGCGCTCGCCTTTACCGTGCGCGCGCTACTGAGTATCTTTATCTGTTTTGCCTTCGTAGTAGTCTGCAAGGTCGCGCGACCGATTTCTCTACCACGGCTGAAACATACCGCTTCAAGAGTGCCGTCTTCGTATGCAACAGAATTAAACGTCGCTATATAACTGTTGATTTTGCCTGCAAGTTTTCTGCCAATCAAACGTCCGTTAAGGTACAAGCCTACGACGTCACCGCCCGTAATTACACGAACGGTTACTCTGTCGCCTTCCGAATAATTCCAATGCATTTCTCCAAAAGGAGTGCCTTCGCCCGTCGTTATGCAGGTGGCGTTTCCACCAAGAAGTATGGATCTGTATATTCCTATCGGACGGGGCAGACAAGTACTGTCTACGTCACCGAGAGCAAGGAATCCGCCGTCTACGTTATCCATTCCGCAGTCAGACAAGTCTCCAAGAATATCAGCAGATCTGATCATATCGTTTATTGCTCGATAATAATTAGTGGGTTCGGTAGCAAGTCCGATAATAGGTTTATTTACGTGAGGATAGTTACTTGAATATCCGCTATAACCGTAAAGGTCAAGACGTGAAGCAAAGTCGGTAGTGCGTTTTCTGTACAGAGCCACTTCTCTGCCAAGAACTTTCAGTTCTTCTTCCGTCGTCGCTTCTTTCACGCGGGCATCGGTAAATCCTTCGTCTTTAAGTTCGCTTGCAAGCGGTGTAAGTTCAGCAAGCGCGCAGGTTATCGGACGAGAGTTGTCCATCGCCTTTATTATTGAAATAATATCTTCTTGCTTTGATGCGCCTGCTCTGCCGTAACTCTCTTCTAATTTATTACCCAAAGAGTACATTATTACGGAGGGATGATTACGGAGAGTACGAACAGCCGTGGCTACCATGGATATATAATCAGTAGCGAACTGCTTATGCGTTCCGCCCTTTCTTGGCCACGCCCAATTATCAAACAAGTCAACTATTACGCGAAGTCCGAGTTCGTCCGTTACGGCAAGAGCGTTATCGGACGGACATCCTATATAGCGAACGGTATTATAACCAAGGTCGCTGAGAGCGTAAAGTTTACGGCGTTCTCCGTCGGCATAACTGAGTTTGCCAAGTACTCCTGATGAATGAGGTACTACTGCGCCTACCAACTTGTCCGTAACTGAGTACGAACCGTAAGTACATACGCCAAACTTAGTGGAAGCAACGTCTATTTTTTCGCCTTCTTCTACGAGGCTTACGCTCATATTATAAAGCTTGGGAGCAGTGGAAAGATAAGGAATTGCTTTACGCATTTTTATCTTCATCGTTACCGTTCTGTCACCACCGAAGAAAGCGTAATATTTCGTCTTATTGCTTATCTTCTTGCCTCTTTCGCTGAGTACGTCCAAACGGATGCCCAATCTTCTCTTTTCATTACGCAAGTTTCTTACGTCTACGGAAACGGAAAGCATCGCTCCGCCGTTTTCCATCATTTCTACCGTCGTTACGCTTACGCCGTAAGGCAGGATATACGCATCGGAATCGGCAGTATGTAATTTTACGTTACGAGATAAAACTCCGCCTCTTTCTTCAAGCACAAGTTTTATTTCCGTATTGCGTTTAACATATGAGGATACGTCTATGAGCGTTCGTCCAAACGTACTTCCGGCGAACTGTCCGCTTACGAAAACGTCTGCATTTGCGCCGTCAACATCTAAAATCGCGTTACCCTTAATACCGTTCACCACGGTGGTAAGAGTGTCGTCGCTTATAGGCAAGCGACAAGGCAAAGAAACCGTACTGTCGGGCTCTCCTGTTGACCAACCGTTTATGAGTTCGATAACGTTCATAAAACACCTCTCATTTATATTTTTTCTAATGCACGGAAAAAACTCCGAGTACACACTCTTAGTCTTACTATTATACAATAACGCCGTTTTTCAAGTCAAGTATTATTCTCTTAAGAGAGAAATCTTTTTGTGAAAAAAATTTCAAAGTTGCGCTGAAAACACGGTTACGCCACTATTTTTCCATACTTTATGCAAACGTATGCGGTAAACGTTTATTTTTTATAAAACCGATTTTCCGCTTACGCCGTCCTGATACATTATCCAAAACCCTTTGCCTGACGGATCTCTCTCGTCAAGAGCCAACCATTGACAGTAACCGACCAGATCGGGCGGTGGATTGGGAGAGTATTCACCCGGTACTCCGTAACACAGATATTTTACCGGTTCGCCTATCGTCCCAACCAAATAATATTTGCCACTTCCGTCGTAATCAATTTTTATCCACTTTGAGTCGGGCAGAAGTTTCTCTAATTTTTCATAACGGGAATTTTTGGAAAACAGGCGTTCCACTTGCTCTTTTATGCTGTCGTAGAAGGTTACGGGAGGCATTTCGGGAATTATTTGAGTGCGTGTAAAATCCTCCTGCGTTTCTTTTGCCGGTGTAAATTCGAGCACATTGTCCTCATCATTTTCAGAAACAATTTCAGCGTTACTTACCGTCGTGGCTGTTTCCTCTTGTATTTCGCTCTTTTCCTGCTCAATTTGCTTGGAAGAAGAAAGATTGGATTTATAATAATTTACTTCCGCAACTTTACCGTCATCATACTCTGTAGGTATTATGTTCAAAAAGAAATCGTTTATATCCCTATGTACTCTCGGCGTTATGCCCAATCTTTCACAAGCGCGCTTTATATCGCTTTCAAGATTACCACGCCACGGCGCAGGACGGCGAAAACTTCCACTCATAACGAGCGCGCCCGTCATATCCCCTACCGCTACGCTGATTTCGGACAAGTTTACGTCGGGTAAGCGGAACTTATAGCCTCCGCTCAGGCGAAAAGGCCCAAAAGCGTATAACGTACCGCAATTTATAGCCATTATCAATTCGCATTTCAGGTTTCCACTAAGTACGCAGTATACTCCGTCCGATAATTTTTCCATTTTCAAACAGCCTCTGTCCTCGCCTCCTAAAACGAGTAAGCGTTTTTCGTACATCTGATATCCTCCATTTAACGCATAAGTTTCCCGTACATTATATATGAAGTATGAAGATGAAATTTGACGAATTTTTTGATTTGCTTTACAATAATGAAGATTGCTCACCCAGAGCGTTGTTGCCCGTTTATTTTTATGAATAACGGGAAAAATTCGCGTATGTATGCAAAACAAGAGATAATGAATATCACAGAAAAACTCGACAGAATACTGCCGAAGAATAAGGAGATTATCATAATTGCGATAGGAAGCGACCGTGTTACAGGCGATTGCTTGGGCCCGCTGGTGGGCGAATTCCTTAAAGAAACGGGTGTTTGGGCGTATGGTAATCTTACTTCTCCTATTACTGCCTTATGCGTGGAAGAGATTTGGGAAATGGTCAGGCAACGACATCCCAACGCCTTTATTCTTGCGATAGATTCCGCCGTCGGCGAAAGTCAGGACGTGGGCAAAATAAAAGTAATCCCCAAAGGACTACGCCCTGCCTTGGGGGTGGGTAAAAATCTTCCTACGGTAGGACATGCTTCTGTTATTGGTGTTGTCGCGCCCTTTTCTGAGGGCGGTAAATCGCTTGAAAGCATTCGACTTGGTAACGTATTCCGTATGGCTAAGCGTATAGCAAAAGCTACGGCGCAAACCGTAGCTTCAAGAAATTATAAGTTTTTTAACGCGGATAGAAACGCTTGCATTTCATCTTCCGAACCTATCGTTATACGCAAATAATCGGATATTCTCGGAGCGTCAAACCTTCGAACGATAATGTTTGATTCACGAAGTTTTTCCTGCAAATATTTTCCGCTTTTTTCGGGATGACGCGCGAACAGAAAGTTTGCATCGCTGTCGGTGACTTCATAGCCCATACTAAATAGTTCTGCTTTCACTATTTCACGCGTCGATATAATTTTTTTGACGTTAGTGACAAAATATTCGTCATCTTTGACTGATTCTTCGCCCATAAGAGCAGTCAACGAGTTAACGGGGTAGCTATTGAAACAGTCTTTTACCGTGCGAAGAGTATTTATAAGAGCCTGGTTGCCTATCGCATAACCAAGCCTGCTCCCTGCCATACTCCTACTTTTTGAAAAAGTTTTGACTACGAGCAAGTTTGGATATTCTTTCGTTAAAGGCGCAACAGAGGGATGTCGAGAAAAATCAACGTACGCCTCGTCTATTATTATTACTTTATCGGGATACGCCTCTAAAAGTTTGCGTATATCCTGCCCTGCAATACTTATCGCTGTCGGTGCGTTGGGATTTGCTATTACTATGCCCGTTGTTTCACGTCCGATATAATCATTTACGTCCAAAGAAAAATCCTTGCAAAGCGGTATTTGCTTATAATTTATGCCGTAAAGAGAGCAGAATACCGTATAAAACGAGTACGTTACGTCGGGAAAAAGTACGGGCGCGCCGTCACCGTCAAAAAACGATGCGAAGGCAAGCGACAATACTTCATCACTACCGTTACCGACGAAGACGTTTTCCGTCTTTACGTTCTCATAATCGGCAAGACTTTCTCTGAGTGAGATTGCCGTAGGATTGGGATAGAGTCGTAAACGGACGGTATCGTATGACGAAAGAGCCTTTACCGCTTTGGGAGAGGGCGGATAAGGATTTTCGTTGGTATTAAGTTTTATGAAATTGCCGTTTTTCGGTTGTTCTCCCGGAACATACGGGATCAATTTTTTTGCAAGTCTGGATTTCATAATCAATAATCTTTTTACTAAAATTTTTGGCGAATAAATCTGTTATAAGTTATTCAAAAAACCGACGGCAACGACCGTCGGTTTTTCTGTCCGTTTATGCGGTTTCCTCTTCCGTTTCTTCCTCTTCTTCCTCTTCTTCTACTTCGGGATTATAATAAGTATCCGCATACTCTTTCATCTTTGCTTCAAGACGGTCTTTATGCTTTATTAATACTCCTTCCAAATCTGCGTACTTATTCGCTCTGCCCTCTTTCCACGAGGTGTAAGCGTTGTTTATACGAGAAGTAATATCGCTTTCGAGCGAAGAACGAACGGTTTCATATCTTCCTTCGGTAAGATATTCGTTTAAGGATCTCGTCGTACCGGGAACGGGAACGTAGCTGAGATACATTATATGCCAGCCGTAATCGGTAAGAGCGGGCGCGGAAATGCTTCCGATTTCCACTTCATCGGTGAGATACGCGTCGTATTTGCTTACGCTATATTCGCTATCCGACTGCTTATAAGAAAGAAGAGATTCGTTTCTGTTGTAAGCGTTCAAAAGGGCGCGGGATTCTTTTGCGAATTCAATCATATACGTTTCCGCTTTGCCACCCTTTGCTGCGGGAGTTGCGGTCACAGCATAGCCCATTTTGCTATCGAAGATGCCGGGGTCGCTATTGTAGGTATAGATAAGGTCGGTGAAAGCGCGTTCTGCCGTATAACCAACTTTACCTCTCATTTTGCCGTAAATATCTGCCCACGCTTCATCAATGGAGTACGTTTTTGACTTATCGTCTTCACCGTTTACGTGCTTATATACTTCTACTTGCGCGCCAAGTTGAGCGCGATACGCTTCTACCTGAGCATCGGTATGAGTCTTTTTATACTCGGTAAGAGCAGTCGTCTGCTCGGTTGAGAAGGGTATAAGAAGATGTTTTACCCAAAAATATTCGCTGTCGGCAAAGTAAAGTACCGTTTTATCACCGCTTGCCGCAGTATAATAGTTTTCAATGTTTTCGTCAAAACTTCTTTTCTGCTCTGCAAGTTCGGATGCATAAACTTCAGCAACGTCGGTCGTTACGTTCTGTAATTTGCCGATATACTGCTTATGCGCGTCAGTCTTTAAGGAATATTCGTAATTATCGCCGTACATATAATGAATTACGTCATAATCGTCGAGATTAACATAAAGTTCGTCGATACCTTCCGTAGTTTTGCACTTGTCGCGCATTTCTTTTATTTCTGCTTCATAGTCTGCTCTGTCGTTTATGGAAATTGAGTGAGAATCACTAATCGCATTTTCTACGTAATCAATGAAACGACGAACGCCCTCTCTTTGCATAGAAGCGAGTTTCTTATTGTTCGTATTACCTACGCATCTTGCAGGCTCGTTAGTAATATCCCAAACTTCGTATTCCTTCGTATATACTTCTTCCTTTTCTTCCTCTGTGGGAGGGATAGGATACGTCGTTTCGGGAGCAGAAGGGTTGCCTAATGAAGGATAGGTTTCGTCAAAGTCTTCGGATATTTCTGCGTAGATAGAAGAAAGTACGCTTTCAATACCGTAATAAATAGTGCGTTTAAGGTCGTTTTCTTCGGTCACTCCCCATTCTACGTCGCCCGAGAGTACCGCTGCGTCAACTTCCCATCTGGAGAAAGTGGAGGTATAGAGCTTCTTTGCTACGTACTCGAATACTTCATTTACGTCCTTACCTTCATCCTGAATCATACTCTGCGCTACGTTTGCAAACTCATTGAGGAAAGTGGCTTTGAAATATTTATCCGATTTTTCTGCCTTAAACGTTTCCCTCTTATATACGGGAGTTGCTCTTTGCCACGATATAGTTGCGGTGGCAGAATTATAATTCACTTCGGGAAGAGTTTCAAGCGCGTTGGTTATACCGCTGAGTGGCGCGCTCGCTTTATTGTCTACTTTTATTTTACCGTATACTCTTTTCTTCGTGTTGTCGGTGTTTACCCAAAGCGCTACGTCTTTGTCGCCTACTTTACCTTTACCTTCGAAATAATATTCATCAGCCGTTACGGTATCGCCGTTTACAGTATAAACTATGGCGTAACGATCCGAAGTGGATTCTTTCGTTGCTGCTGAGAACGTAACTTCGTCAACGCTTACTTCACCGGCAGTGTGCTTTTCATAAAGTATATTTCCGCCGTCAATTTTAGGAACATAAATTGCATTGCCGTTGTGGTCGCGCTTTACCGCTTGTACCACACCGTTCTTTAACGTCAAGTTGTTTTTTTCACCGAGTACTCTATCTTCGGCTCTTACTGGTTTGCCATCGGGATCAAGATAATCGCTCATAACGGGTACGCGATGTTCAATTTCGATGGGATTTATTTCCAAAATGACCTGATTTAAGTCAAGATCTTCTTCATAGTTGAAAATACAACCGGAAAAAACTGCCATAATACTAATGGCGGAAACTATCAACGCTATAAATTTCAGTATCTTGTTTCTTTTCATCTGATTCTCTCTTGATTCTTGCCACGCTCGTTGGTGGCATACTGCTCATAGTTCTATCAATTATACATAATCAAACGAAAAAATGCAAACGATTAAGGCGTACATTTATATAATTGATAAAATTTTTAAGTGAAATTTTTTACAAAAATATGATTTAATCTGCTTTCTCCACTTTACCTGCGTAGTCGCAAATAAAACGAACCAAGCGTTTTCCGCCCACGAAAGAGAGAGAAAGATTATTTTTGAGAGTTACGACTCCACCGACTTGTTCCACTTTGTCTATTAAATCGCTCGGAACGTCCTTTACCGAATAATATATTATTGAACTTTTACCTTTCATAAGGCTTACTTCGTCCGCCTGTATTTTCTGCGCAAGGTTACGGACAAGCGAAACGGTAAGAAGATTTATCACTTCGTCGGGCGGATTGCCGTACATATCGCTCATAGTGTTTTTTAATCGGTTAAGTTCACCGAGCGAAGAAATTCGGGAAATATTCGCGTATTGGCGCAATCGCCACTCGGTATCCGATATATATTTTTCAGGCAAAAAGGCGTTGAAATCCGTTCTTATGATTACGTCTTTTTCGGGGATATATTCTTTTCCCGACGCTTCGTCCATTACTTCTTTAAGCAGGCGCATATACGTTTCATAACCGACCTGCTCCATATGTCCGTGTTGTTGTCTGCCCAGAATATCTCCCGCTCCCCTTATTTCAAGGTCGCGCATCGCGAGCATAAATCCGCTTCCGAGTTCTTTACACTGCATTATCGCATCCAAGCGTTGAAGGGCAACTTCTGTCATTTGTTTGCCTTCGTCGTAAGTGAAATATACCGAGGCAAGGCGGTTGCTTCGTCCTATTCTGCCACGAAGCTGATACATTTGACTGAGTCCAAACCCGTCAGAATTTATCACGACCATAGTATTTGCTTTGGGAATATCTATGCCGTTTTCTATTATCGTAGTGGCGACGAGTACGTCCGTTTCCCCCGAAGCGAAGGATTCTATCGTCTTTTCCGATAATTCCGCGCTCATTCTGCCGTGGGCTACGCTTACCTTTAAGTGGGGGAGCAGTTTTCGTATTCTGTCTGCAAAACCGTCTATGCCTGCCACTCTGTTATAGACGACGTACGATTGTCCGCCCCTTGCGTACTCTCTCGTTAAAGCATCTACGAGCAGTCCGTCGCTATACTCGGTGACGAAAGTCTGTACGGGCAGACGTTCAAAAGGAGGCGTGCTGAGCATTGATATATCCCGCATACCCGAAAGGCTCATATGCAAAGTGCGCGGTATGGGCGTTGCCGAAAGAGTGAGCACGTTTACGTTGTGGCGCATTTCTTTCAAGTGTTCTTTGTGCGCTACGCCGAAACGCTGTTCTTCGTCAAGAATAAGCAAACCGAGTTCACGGAACTTAATTTCTTTGCCGAGCAGTTTATGAGTGCCTACGACGAGATCTATCTCGCCTTTTTTGAGTTTATCCAGCGTTCTTTTCGTTTCGTCCGCGCCCGTCAGTCTTGACAACATTGCCACGCGCACGCCAAACTCCTCCATACGCTTTTTCGCCGTTTTATAATGTTGGAGCGCAAGTATGGTTGTCGGGCAGAGAAAAGCGACTTGTTTGCGTTCGGCTATCACCCTATACGCCACTCTGAGCGCAACTTCCGTTTTTCCGAAACCTACGTCACCGCAAATCAGTCTATCCATAATCTTGCCAAGCGCAAGGTCGCCGAGAGCGTCTTCGGTCGCTATCGTCTGATCTTCGGTGTCAACGTGAGGGAAAGCGGATATAAAGTCAGCCATAAGCGCAGGCTCTTGCTCGTAGACGTGTCCCCTGCCCGCCACTCTTTTGGCGTACAGTTCAACGAGATTAACCGTCATTTCCTTTATGGATGCCTTCACCCGTTCTTTTACTCTTGCGAATTGTCCGCCACCAAGTTTGCTGAGTTTGGGTTCGTCAGACGATTGAATATATTTGGAAAGACTGTCGAGATTTTCCACGGGCAGATACAATTTATCGCCGTCGGCGTAACCGATAACGACGTAATCGTGCATTGCTCCGCTGAAATCAAGTTTTTCAATGGAAAGACATTTGCCTATGCCGTGAGTAAAATGTACCACGTAATCGCCCACCGCCGGTAAAGGTATGGCTTCACGGCGTTTGGAAGTCGCGCGCTTGGATGATTTGGAAATTACGGAAGTCGTGCCGATAACGACCTGTTTGTTCTCGTGCAGAATAAAACTTACGGGAATTATTCCGTCTATTACGTTCAGTTTTCCGCTGTCACGCTTACTGAAATTGCCGTTTTTAGCAAAAAATTCAGTCAGTTTTTCCGCTCCGCCCTCTGAGCCGGCAAAAACGTTGACTTCGTATCCTCTTGCCGTCCAATTCTTTATATCGGCAGAGAGAAGTTCGTAGTCGTGAGAATAATCGGGCAGAATTACGTCGGTCAGTTCGTATACTTTGTCGGGCGGAAAAAATCGGTTTTGCGACAGTCCCGTATGAAAAGTTACGCTTCCAAGGTTGCCTTGAAAGGCATTTTCAACGGAAGTTATTTGCTTCTGCGCCGAAGGTAATGCATCGCCTGATTCCACAAGAACGGTTACTCGGTTTTCGTGTTCTTTTTTGGTCAGAACGGCGGTGTCATAACATAATTTTGCGTCTGACAAAAAGATGGGAAGGCTCGCAAATTCCGAAAAACTCACGCTGTTTATATACGGCAAGAGTATGGGAAGGTCAAGACGGCTAGATAAAAGTCGAAGTTCGAGTTCGCTCATTATCGCTGAGAAATGCGCTCTCGCTTCCGCTTTCAACGCTTTATGCTCTTTTGTTATTATGGCTATCGCCTGTTCTTTTTCCGCTTGCGTATAGTATGCTTCGCCAAAAGGCGCGATTGTCACCGACGGCGTTTTTCTTATGGTGATTTGTTCTTCTTTATCAAGGAGTTTTATGCTTTCAATCTCGTCAAAATCAAGTACTATACGGCAATATTCGTCGTAACCTACGGGAGAAATATCGATTATATCGCCACGCACGGCAAACTGCCCTACGCCCGAAAGTTGGTCTACTCTTTTATACCCCGACAAGGAAAGCGCAGTCGTCATTTCAGGTGGTGAAATACTGTCTCCGACGTTATAGCGCAAGGTATGGGCTTTGACGTTTTCTGCCGTCGGAAATAATTGCATGACCGCTTCGACGTAAGTGACGATTTTTTTCGCGCCGAGCGCAACGTCGGATAACGCTTTTGCTCTGTCAAAGTCCAATCTGCCAAATCTTTCAAGAGAAAAGCCTACGCTATCGCTCCTCGCAGGGAGAAATACCGCATCGTCAAATGCGGATACGAGCGCGTACGCCTCTTTTGCGCTGACGTAATCAGGCTCGATAAGTACTCCGCATTCCGCCATACAAAAAACAGCGCGACGGGAGTTTTTTTGCAGACCAAATACCGAGATATTTTTCATATCCCGGCATTGTGAGAGTATTTCTTTGATTTTTCCGTCAGGTTTTAACATACGATTTTTGACGAAAGTGGAAGCGTAGAAGGTCTTTTGGAAAACGGTTTCTCGCTTATTTTGAAATTATTGCCAAAATTTTATCCACCGCATCTTTCACCCCGTCCGCTACTATACGGCGTTCTGTATCGGGTATAGTCATAAGTACGTAGGAAATAAGTGGCACGTTTTCGGGTACTTTGCCCGTACCTACGCGTACCCGTTCAAAGTTTTCCGTACCTATTTTGGCTATTATGTCGCGCATACCGTTGTGCGTGCCTGCGCTACCCTTTACTCTATAACGGCTCGTACCTTTTTCAATATCTATATCGTCGTACACGACAATAAGCTCGGAAGGCGTTGCTTTATACCTGCCGAGTAATTGTTTTACGGCGTTACCGCTTAAATTCATATACGTTTGCGGTTTCGCAAGTACGATTTTTTCACCGTTTACTGATTTTAAGCCCGTAAGGCTGTCGCACTCTTTGGTGTTAATCTTTACGCCCAGTCTGTCGGCAAGCACGTCTATTGCAAGCCAACCGACGTTATGATAAGTATACTCGTACTTATCACCTGGGTTGCCGAGCCCTACTATTATTTTCATTATGCTGACTGCAACGCTTCAAGCAATGCTTCAAGGTCGATACCGTGTACTTCGGCTGCCTGCTCTACGGTTTCGCCGTGAGCGATAGCGCAACCGAGGCAATGCATTCCAAACTGCATAAATACAGGCGCGCATGCAGGGTTTTCTTCCAAAACTTTTGCTATGGTCATATCTTTGGTTATCATAATATCCTCCAAAAAATAGTTTGCTGTAATTATCATAATTTTACTCGTTATTTTTCCGATTGTCAAGCGTTTGGCATAAACGTAAAAACTCCGTCATAAGATATCGAGTAATGATTATCGGAGGCGTTTATGAAAGCAAGTGAAATTATCGGAAGTCAAGTTCTTACGCTGAGCGAAGCGTGTATTTGCGGAGTGGTTTGCGACGTTATTCCATCTGCCGATTTGAAAAAAATAGTCGCTCTTGATATTTTGATTTTCGACGAAAACGATGCGGAGCACAAGTACCTTGACGGACGGAAAATCGTTGGAATTGGCGAGGGCGTTATTACCGTGAAGAAATACGACGATCTCACGCTTTGTTATCCTATTCCGTCGCGCTCGCCCATAAACTTACGCGCTTATGACGAAAAGGGTGGGTATTTTGGAAAGATTACCGACCTTGCGTTGGACGAAAAGCGGTTCGTTACGAGCATTTACGCAGGCGAAAAAGAGTTTTTACCCTCCGATACGCTTTCACGCTCGGAAGACGTTTTGGTTTTCCGTCTGCCCGGAAGCAAAACGAAAATAACTAAAACGAAGAAAAAACCGCCTGTTTCAGCAAAGCGCGTAACGTCAGAAACGCCCGGTCAAGTAAAAATAACGCTTACGGACAGATACGCTTTTCTCGTAGGCAAACGCGTGAGCGAGGACGTTACGGACAACGGTGGAACTCCGCTTGCCGTGCGCGGTGATCTCATTACGGACGAACTTATACGCGTTGCCAAAGAAAAGCAGGCAATCGTACGGCTAACTATGTCCGCAAAATAATTACGACAAGTTTCGTCTGTCTATCAGTCTGCCTTCGTCTATCATATATACGGAAGTTTTTATTACTTTCAAGCCGAGAATTTTTTGGGTTGCGGTGGCGTAAATATCAAGTTGTTTGCTATACTTGACTTTTCGGTACTCGTTTATCGATCCCGATTTATAGTCGATTATTTCCGCTTCATTGCCGTCAATTATGAGAAGGTCTATTACGCCCTGCACGAGCGCGCCGTCGCTTACGCCTTCAATACCTTCGGACTTTATGATGAACGGCTGTTCTTTACGCGTTCTGCGATTGCTCACGAGCGCGCTTATTTTTTCGTGCGCCGTACAAAGCGCGCGCTCCATATCATCACTATACCCGTCCATCGCGCGGAAAACGTGCATTTGTTCGGTTATCGGACGGTCAAAATCCATATTTTCCAGACAAGCGTGAAGGAACGTTCCTCTCGCCATCGCTTCGTCTTTATCAAGTCGCTTTCCCCCTTCCGCTTCTTCGTAATCGGGCAGTAAGGGGGTGTATTTCATTTCCAAGCCTTCCGTTTCTTCGGTAATTACGGCGGTGACCGATTTTTTCAGGTCGTACGCATTACCCGAATAGTCGTATTCGAGTAATTCTTTCATGCCGTTTACCGTTTCGTCTTTTATCGTAGGTGGCGTACTTTGTTCTTCTTCACTTTCTTCTGGCTCGGACGGGCGTTTTATACCGTGTGCTACCGCCGTGGGATATATCCACTCTGCGTAGCAATTACAGTCTTCAAGAAGTTTATCTTTATAATTGTTATCAGCAAGGAAAAGGAATAATTTTTCTTTCGCTCTCGTGAGCGCGACGTATAACACTCGCATTTCTTCTTCAAGTTCGGACTTCTTTTGCTTATGACGGGCTATGAGAAGAGGTATTGACGGAGTCGCTTTTTCGGTTGCGGATATGCGTGAAGGCAAAGCAAGACCGAACTCGCTGTCACAAACAATCGATTTGCTTGCCGAAGTTTTGAACTTCGTATTCAAACCGCACAAGAATACCGCCGGGAATTCCAAGCCTTTGGAGGCGTGGATCGTCATTATACGAACGCTTCCCGCTTGCGCTGAAACTTTTACTTTGGGAGAGGCTTCTTCCAAATATTCCAGATATTCGCTTAAAGTACCCCTGAACTCGCTGATGTTTTCCATCAGTTGTCCGAGCGCGTCTGCTTTTATCAACCCCATATCGTCGGACATTGCGGTAAAGAAGAGTTTTTTATCCGCAGTAATTCTGCCTGCCAACGCGCTTAACGGCATTACTTGTGAAAGACTGACGTATTCGTTTAGTTCGGATAAAAACTCGTTTACTTTTTCGTTCGTTTCGCTTTCCTTTTTTACGATTTCATAAAAAGGCAGGTCTTTTTCGTGAGTGGCACGCATTTTAACGAGTTCTGCATCAGAAAAGCCACCGATATTGCTACGCATAACGGCTATGAGCGAAACGTCGTCGCGGAAGTTGTCTATCAAACGGAGATAGGAAAGAAGGAGCGAATTTACTTTGCCTTCGCTGACGTTGACTTCCCTGCCTACCGATACGGGAATTCCAACCTTACGGAGATTGCGTTCTACCGCGCTGGCAACGCTCCCCCGGCTTCTCGTCAAAACCACCACGTCTTTATACGAGTAATCTTTGTTCTCGGCGAGGAATTTTATTATACTTTCAACGACGGATATCGCTTCAAGTTCCGCGCTTCCCGATTCTTCTTCGTTTTCCGCGCCTATCATGCTGTAATACGTATTAAAATCCGCCTTACCGCTATTCCTTTTGGGCTTATTCGTCAATATTATTTCCACGCTGTCGTCATTTGCATCCCCTTCCGTGTAAAAGCGGGAGGTTTGTGCGTAGTCTACCATGCCGAAGTTTTCGGACATTATGCGTGAGAAAAGTTGGTTTACAAAAGTAAGTATACCCGTTTTGCTTCGGTAATTTCGATTGAGTTCGACTACGTTAGACGAGCCGAGCGTATCCCTTTTTTCGGCAAAAGCAGAGGGCGAACAGTTACGGAAGGCGTATATACTCTGTTTTATGTCGCCTACGAAAAACAGGTTATCCTTTCCCGCAAGGTTGATTATGCTTTCTTGAAGCGGATTGATGTCTTGGTATTCGTCAATAAAAATGTGCGTGAGAGAGTTGCGTATTTCTTCACCGACGGGAGAAGAAAGAATTTCTTTCGTCTTGCGTTCAAGGTCGGTAAAGTCAAGTTTGCCGTTCTCGATTTTCGTCTGTTCGTATAAGTCGTACGCTCTGAGTGCCAACGCCGAGAAAATTTTCGCATCCTTTTCCGCCACGTCGTTTTGCGCGCTATCGAACTTCTCAATCTCTTCAAGGTATGACGCCACGCGTTTTCTCATTTCGGCAATATCGTCTTTTATGAGTGGAACGTTACGTGCTTGCGTATATTTTTCGCCCACGCGCCGTCCTTCCAGTCTATCTCTGATTTCGCCCACGAGCAAATGCGCTTTTTCGCCGTAATGCACCGCGCCGTAATCTATAATTTCATTTAATCTTTGTTCTAATTTCGTTTTTCTTTCGCGCTGAAAACGAAGCATAAAGTCTTCAAGCGTTTTTTCGTCCGAGTACGCCTCGTACGCTTTGCTGATCCACTCTCTGCCGTTTGCAAGCGCGGAAGCAAACTCGAGCATATCTTTTATCGTATTTTTTATATTATTCTCGTTGCGCTTTTGCGTATAACGGAAAGCAAACGTCGAAAAGTCCGGATTGTTTGCTCTCGCTTCTTCTATCGCTCTATCAATCGCTTCGTTTTGCCATTTCGTTTTTTCGCTATCGTCGGCTATTTCAAACGCAGGATCATCCCCCGTCACGTAAAAATATTTGCGAATTATTTTCTGACACCATTTGTGCATAGTGCAAACGTCTGCCGAGGGCAGATATTCAAGTTCGCTTAAAAACCGCTTATCGCCAGTTTTCTTGTATCTATCGCGGAGTTTTTCGTCGAATTTATGGTGCATGTCTTCGGCGGAGGCTACGGTAAAAGTAGATACGAGCATATTTTTCATGCTGTACCCTTTTTCTATAAGCGCAATGATTCGCTCAATCATAACCGTCGTTTTGCCACTGCCTGCGCTAGCGGAAACTAACAGTTTGCCCTTACCGAAATCTATTACTCTCCGTTGCGCATCAGTCCATTTCATTACGGTTCTCCTTTTTCAGAACGGCGGAGGGCGGTTTACGTCTTTCACCGTCTCCGCCACACGCATTGGCGTAATCACAGAACGCGCACGCATCGTAATTCTTTACGTACGGTTGGGCTTTTATATATCCCTGCGTTATTTCTTCGCAAGCCTGTTCTACCATTTTTACGGCGTAATCCATCAGTCTTAATATGTCGTTTTTCGTTTCGCCGTTGCCTACGTAACGCTCGTCTTTTTTGCTCTTGACTTTGATTATTTTACTTTTGCCGTCGAGAATATCGGGATCTAACGCGCTCAGACTTTCTCTATCGTTGACGTATAAGCCTTCAAGCACGCGCGCTTCCTTGGAATATTCGGATAACGTGGAAAAATAGAACGCGCCGAGAGGGTTGTATCCTGCTTGAAGAAGTACCGTAAGATATATCAGAAGTTGTAATTTCACGCCGTACTTTAAGTCGCTTAAATCAAAGGTAGCGTTACCCGTTTTATAATCTATTACTCGTACGCCTGCCTCCGATTTATCTATGCGGTCAATCTGTCCTCTGAGATTTATTTTACGTTCGCCTACGTTTACGGTCAATCCTTTCAGTTTGCTTTTTTCAAAACCGAAATCGTACTCTGTCGCTACGGGAGTGAAGTCTCCGCAAGTGGACTGCAAAAGTATAGACTTACAAAGTTCTATGCTTTCGCTTAGAAGTACCAAAGTCAGTCTTTTGTCTATTTTATCACCCTTGATTGATTCCGAAAGCGCTTGGGCAAGCAATTCCTGCGCGCTCTCTTCGGGAGATTTTTCTTTCATTATTTTTACGTATTTTTCGGCTACGGAGTGCAATACCACGCCTACGTCTACCGGCTCGATTTTCGCCGTTTCGGGTTTGGAAATACGCAGTCCGTACTTAAAATAATGCTTTAACGGACAGGAGTAATAGGTCTCTATTTGCGTGACTTTAGTGTTGTTTGACAGCATAAGCGCGCCTGCTTCGGGTACGAAGTCAGGGCTTTTTATTACCGAGTATTTTTCGGCAATTTCCTTTTTGACCAACCGCTTGGCGTATTCGTAGTATAATGGTATTTTATCCTCTTTCTCACGGGCGCGGGCGTACAAATACTGCTCGATAACGTATCCCATCGTCGGGCAAAAACGCATAAAATCTCGTCCACTCGTTACTCGTTCCAGACTCGAACGCTCCATTTCCATACTCGTTTTTATTTCGGAATTTGCAAGGGAACGAATTTTTTCATACGCTCTGCCCGGTTTTTCCGAGAAAAATAGCGTAACTTTTTGCGCAGAGGATAATAACAGGAAAAACTCGTCCTCTGCGCGTTTGTTTACTTCCGCAGTAGTCGGTGAAATTTCCGCCCCCTGCTTTCGTAAAAATTCTATGTCGCCGTCCGAAATAAGTCCCGTGTCCGACGTTACGAAGGGGTGATTGTTTCCGTCAAAGTCAAGAACGTACACTCGCTTGAACGCTCTGCCACGGAAGTCCTTTTCACTACCGATTTCTATCGCTCCGCCCTTTCTCGGACGGGATACGAGTTCGGTTGCGTTCATTGCATCTATAAACGCTTCATAATAAGTCTTATCGTCTATAAAAGAGAGCAAACTTTTACCGAGTGTGGCGAGCATTTTGGCTTTGTCTGTCGGATTGGCTCTGCCCTCGTCCGTTTCTTCAAGATTTTTCGGATAATGCTCGGTGGCGTAATCTATAAGGTCGGGCAAAGCATCGCAGATTTTTTTGCCCTGCATTATGGATATAATTTTATTTATCCTTTTTCGCGCTTTTTCGGCAAGTTCAATAAGGGCGGAGTCTTTGTCTTCACCCAAAGCGAAGGGAGATAAAAAGAGTTTATACGTCACGGCGTATTTCTTTACGTAACGTTCAAACGCATCCGATTCCTCTTTCGACACTCCGCTGAGAACGTTTTTCGCAAGGCGGATTACGTCGCCTGCGCGGTAGCCTTTAAGAGGTAACGCGCTCGCCGTCGAAAGAAATTTTCCCAACGTATGTTCGGACAAAAGCAGACTGGAAGGAGCGTTATACGGACAGCCGTTTTCCGTCAATAGACGTTCTATTTCGTCCGTTCTGCCACTCGATATAATGCAAGTTTCTTCGTACTTTATCCCCTCGCGATAACTTTCGAGAATTCTCGTCGTGACCGCTTTCGCCGTGAAAACGGGAGAAGAAGAAGCGTAAAACTCCACTTCTCCTAAACCGTATTCGGCTTTGGTTTCAAATACGTATAAACCGAGCGATTTGTTTTCGATAACGTCCATAATATCTTCCATCTGTTTGGTATACGAGTCGAAGCAAGCGACGTATACGGTGGCATCCGAAAGAAAATCGGAGTTTTCGAGATAGTTTTTCAGCAGTTTCATTTTGCCCGTAACGTCAAGGAACTGACCTTCGGTGCGTTTTAAGTATTCTTCATAAACGAGCGCGATATCGCTGTCTTTGGGATTGCCCGTTTGGCGTAATTGGTCGGGAGTAACCTGACATACTGCAAGTTGAGAAATGGAGTCGTATAAGTTGGAAGCAAATCCCCTTGTCGTAGCAGATTTTTTATACGAGGTCAGTTCGTTCTTTTTTTCTGCGAGAATATTGCGGATAAGCATAATGCTCCCCTGCTTGGGAAGATGTCCGCCCATTTGCCCCTTAGCCATTCTGTTCCACGTCGTCACGGCAACGTCAAAAGATCCGCCCTCAGCGTCGCATAACGCGCGCTCGGCGGTTAAGGTCATACGGTCGGGAACAACGACGATATGCCTTTTGAAAACGTCCTTCTCTCTTTTGGATAAAACCTCCATAAGTGACGAAAGGGCGGTTATGTATGAGTTTGTAGTAAAAATTTTTCTCATATATATAACATAATACCTTAAATTAAGGTGACAAATCAAGTTATTTATGATAAAATATATAAGATTATAATTGAAAATCTTTTGGAGTATATATAGAAAATGAAGAAATTGTTAATCCTTATCTGCAGTTTGGCGCTGTCTTGCTTTATCTTTTTCGGATGCGCAGGTACGGGCAATAACGGCGGTACTATGTGCGGTGGCGCGCCCATCGAGCCTATTCTTGCAAACAAGCCTTGGACAAACAGCAATAATTATGAATACGCTTGCTATGATATAACGAGATATGAGGCGGAAAAACCCGAAACTGATTTTAGAAAGGGCGATACTCTTGCCAGCGGTACTTACACTACCGAACTTTTCACCGTAAGAGAGAATATTTATAATTCGGACGTACTCGATAAAATTTCGGCAAAGAGCGCGTACTTTAAGGATAAATTTGAGAACGCGAAGAAATTATCCCAAGCCCCCGGTTCGTACTCGGTGCTTTTCAGCGAATACAAGCTTGATTATAACGACGGAAAGAAAGACGTGCTTTCGAGCGTAGTAGTTTTCAAATCCTCTTCGCTTATCCCTGTTTTCTCTGAAAAAGTGGCGAATTATCAGTCCAGCGGTCTTTCCTATACCGCAACCGCCGACTACGCTAATAAGAAGAACATTTTCCAGTCAAGTGAAAGCGGAGTTAAAAGTGAAGTTGATTTGAAAAATGAAGAAACCTCTTTTGATAACGAACTTATGAATTACGTTATTCGTTCGCACTCTTCTCTCAAAAGCGGTGGAACCTCGTCTATAAGTCTTCGTAACTCGGTATATACAGGTCTTAATGGTAGCGAAGAATACCGTACTATGGCGTTCAAAGTTATGAGCGGAAATTATGCCGTAACGGGTATTGATGCAGATAAGACGGGCTTCGTTTCGAGATATTTCAATGACGGCGACGTAACGTATCTTGACAAAGACACCACGGACACCGACGGTAATGAAGTCAAAAAAGGTTATCAAATCCCCTGCCATTACGTTCAGGCAATGTATAACAATACGAATAGCGGTACGCCCAAATACTTGTACTATGCTTCGTGTGGCTTTGACTACGTAGGCGATACTACTTCCAAAGTTTTGCTTCAATCCATTGATTTTGAAACGGACGAAACGGGTGTCGTTTCCGCAGTAACGCTTATGACTATCAACGATTATAAGACCAGTCAAAGCATGTAATTTAAGTTAATCATTTAAAGATCTCCTTCTTTAATGGTTTTTTGGTAAACTAGACCGCTGATACTCGCGAATCGGCGGTCTTCTTTTTTCTTGCGCGCCACTAACGTTCGCTGACGCGCGCGCCAGAAATACCCGCGCTTGCGGTATCTTTTTTGTTCTTTCTTCCAAAAACCCCCTTGTCGCCATAAGGCAGACTGCGGGGACGTTTGCTTGACGCAATACGCTTTTTGGAAGAAATCTCCAAAAAATCTTTCCGCAATCGCTACTTATCGCTGGGGATAGTATGTTGGGAGATATACGACTGTGAGATCCTTGCATTATCGTTCAGGATGACGGAAGTGGGGTTTTCCACAGAAATCCTTATTTATAAAAAACACCCGGGTTTGTCTATGTAATGACTGTTTGTCCCAAAATAAGAAAAGCGTTCTGCATTTTTGCAAAACGCTTTTTCTGAATTATCTGAAAATCATCTTTCCTGTCTTATTTTTTCATAAATCACTATGCCCGTCGCGACGGAAGCGTTGAGTGAATTAACTTTACCGAACATCGGGATAGATACCACGCCGTCACAAAGTTCGCGAGTGAGGCGTTTTACGCCCTTGCCTTCTCCACCGATAACGAAAGCGATACTGCCTTTGAGATTCGTGGAGTACACGTCGTCACCGTCCATATCGGCGCAATATACCCAAACGCCCTTTTTCTGCAATTCCACGATAGCGTCGTTTACGTTAGTCACTTTGGCTACCATAAGGTGCGCGGTCGCTCCGCTGGATACTTTTACTACGGTATCGTTGACGGATACCGATCTATGACGGGGTATTACGACACCGTGTACGCCTGCGCACTCGGCAACCCTGATTACAGAGCCGAGATTATGCGGATCTTCCACGCCGTCGAGTATGATGATAAACGGCGGTTCGCCACGCTTTTCAGCAAGAGCAAGAATATCGTCAAGGTCGGAGTATTCAAAGTCGGTTATTTCAGCGATAAAGCCCTGATGTCGCGCGCCCTGTTCACACTCGCGGTCAAGCGCGATTTTATCACGGAAGAAAATTTTTATTCCGCGGTCACGGGCATCGTTTATTATTCTGTTTGATACGGGATCTTTAAGGTCCTTTTGCGCCACGAGGCGGTCAATGGTCGCGCCACTACGCATTGCCTCGATTACCGCGTTACGTCCGTATATTTTCATATATCCATTACCTCCGTATTTGTATAAGAGCAGAAACGGATATTATATCCGTTGTCCTCTATACTCTCGCTTTCCGAAGTAAGCGTCCAGTTTTCCATTTCGTCCAAATTGTCGAAAAATACTTCCGCGCCACCGTCAGCGTCTACTTTGGTGAGCAAAACTTCATCGCAGTACGGGAGCAAGGTGTGATACATCATTGCTCCGCCAATAACGAACACTTCGTCTTTGATCGGACGGATTATATCGAAAAGTTCGCTCAGACTCTCCACGAGCGTAAATCCGTCCGCTGACGCGCGGGCGTGGTCGCCGTTCGGCCAAAGCACGATATTATTTCTTTTGGGCAAGGGTTTGCCGTTCGGGAAAGAAAGAAGCGTGTTCGAGCCCATAACTACCGTTTTACCAAGCGTGGTCTGACGGAAGAACTTCATATCCTTGGGAAGATTAAACATAAGGTCGTTGCGCTTGCCTATCCCCCATTTTTTATCACAGTGTAAAATTGCTTTCATTTGATTCGCGCCTATTATATGGCTACCTCTATCTTATATTTTTTATCGCAAGCTACGTAATTTTCGAGCTTGAAGTCTTCTACGCGGAATTCGTAAAAATCTTTAACGTCGGGGTTCATAACGAACTTGGGCGCAGGGTGTTGCTCGTTCTTTATGATCTCTTCCACGATAGGAATATGGCGGTCGTATATATGCGCATCGGCAATAACGTGTACGAGTTCACCCACTTCCAGACCGCTTACCTGCGCCATCATGTGCATAAGAACGCTGTATTGCGCTACGTTCCAATTATTCGCCGTAAGCATATCCTGCGAGCGTTGATTGAGTATGCCGTTCAGCGTATTACCGCTGACGTTGAAAGTCATTGAATATGCGCAAGGGTACAAACCCATTTCGCTCAAATCGTGGTGGTTGTATATGTTCGTCATTATGCGACGGCTTTGCGGATTATGTTTTAAGTCGTAAAGGACTCTGTCTACCTGGTCAAACTCGCCTTCCGCATATTTGTGCTTAACGCCGAGCTGATACCCGTACGCCTTGCCAATACTGCCGTTCTCATCCGCCCAGCTGTTCCATATGCCCGACTTCAAATCTTTGATATTATTGGACTTTTTCTGCCAGATCCAAAGCAGTTCGTCAATGGCGGATTTTATGAACGTCTTACGCACGGTTATGATCGGGAATTCTTCGCGAAGGTCGTAACGGTTGACTATACAAAACTTCTTTATCGTATGCGCAGGCGTACCGTCCTCCCAGCGCGGACGAACGGAAAGGTTCTCGTCGGAATATCCGTTTTCGAGAATATCTTTTAAGTTCGCTACTAATATTTGGTCTGCTTTGCTCATATACTTTCCTCCATCGCTCTTTTCTGAATATACGCTAGCCGTTCCGATTGCTCGCTTACGTACAAATATCCAATAACCGCCTCTAACGCAGTCGCGTGCATATAGTCTGCGCCACTCGCGTTCTTCGCCTTGTTGTAAGGGTGTGAGTTTCTCGCTCTGTGCGCCACGCCACGCTCAATTTCGGTCAGTTCGCTTTCTATCGCGCGATACGCTTTTGCCTGCGACGTCGCCTTTACGAAATCACGGCAGTAAGCGTTCATTTTGCTCGCTTTAACGTCCATAATCTCGACAGCGTGAGTGCGAACGAACAGTTCGTAAACACCGTCGCCCACGAAAGCAAGCGTAAGCGGATTCAGTTGTACTGCCTTTGCTTCTGTCATAAACTAATTATACCACACCGCGACGAGTTTATCAAGCATAAAGAATAAATAACTTGCGTAAGCGCAAATAAATCGGCGCAAAACAGTCTTAAAAAGCGTATGAACAAAAACGAAATCAATCTATATGAAAAACTCGGCAATAAAAAAAGTTAGTCTACCACGGACATCGCGTCACGTCAGTAAACTAACATATGATAAGGGGGAAAATGATGAGCTATTTGGGACAAACAACGCATAGGTTTGTTTGTACTGATAATATAACACACGTCAACTGCGAATGTCAATTGTTTTTTATTGTGTTTTTGGAATATTTATAATTTTTTTGCTTTATCTCTTTTTATTCTGTTGTTTCGGATAAGCGCCTTTATGCTGTCGGGAGCAAGTTCGCGCGAGCGTGAAACGTAACCGCTGTTTGCAAATCGGGTAAGGACTTCTTCATATTCGGAGATTTGCCGAGCAAGTTCGTCAGCATAACCGTCGCTTTGTTTTTCCGTTTTTTCATTTTCAGGTTTGCTTTCGGGCTTTTTCTCGGAAATGGGTTTTTCGGGCTGTATGGAGTCGGGATTAGCGGATGAACCAGACAGTTCCATATCAAGCGCAAACCGTTTGACGTTATCGCAAAGGAAATTATACGCTTCGTTTATTTCTTCAAACTCCGCGCGGTATCGCTCCCCTGCTACGTCGGGATGATATTTTCTTGCAAGCGTATAATAGGCGGACTTTATTTCTGCTAAGGTCGCCTTG
>JAFXKH010000065.1 GCA_017531795.1 Clostridia bacterium | reverse complement strand
TTTGCTAACGCAGCAATGCAACCGTCTCGGGCAAAAACTGGTAGTGGGTTAAAAACTCTTATTGAAGATGAAGGAAAGATTGTCGTAACCACGCTTATAAATAAGTTTGAAACAGTAATTAAACTTGGCGCAAAAGCAAAGAATAGTGAAAAGATGTTCGTGTTTATAGACGAGGCTCATCGTAGTAACTAAGTGCTATGTATAACTACATGCGTGACGTTTTGGAAAAATCGACCTTTATTGCATTTACGGGAACTCCACTTTTGGGGAATAATGCAAAGAATCCCAAAGAACGCGCAATGAAAAAGAAAGATACTTATGATAAGTTCGGTCCGTCTATTGATACTTATACAATGAAGAAAGCAATAGAAGACGGTATTACCGTTCCACTTGTTTACGAAGGAAGAAAGGTCGTTCAAAACGATCCTTCTGCAAAGATTGACGAGTATTTTGAAAATATTACAAGGGATTTACCAGATAATCTTAAAGATGATTTGAAACAAAAGTGGAGTAGGTTTAAGCCACTTGCTGAAACGGATAGCAGATTAAATTTGATTGCTTTTGATTTGGCAGACCACTTTATCAACTATTGTTTACCTAAAAAATTAAAAGGTATTTTGGTTTGTTCCTCACGAGCATCTGCCGTTGATATGTATAATATCTTAAAGCGGATGGACGGTATTAAGCCTGCCGTTGTAATTAGTTTCGGTAATAAACCTGAAGGAGATGGGGATAACCTTACTTCTGATGCAATAAGAAAAATTGAAACGTATTACAAAGAGCAAGTTAAGCCGTTATTTGGTGATAACGTTGACTTGTATGACGACACAATGACTGCACGCTTTAAGAGTGAAGACGGAGACGTTAATCTTTTAATTGTAAAAGATAAGTTGCTGACGGGATTTGATGCGCCTATTGCAGGAGTATTATATATTGATAAGCCCATACAACAACATAGTTTATTGCAAGCAGTTGCAAGAGTAAATCGTGTATATAAAGGTAAAGATTTCGGTTTAATTGTTGACTATTTTGGTGTGTTCACAAAACTCAATGAGGCAATAGATATGTATAATGATGCCGAGGCTGGGTTTGAGAATTTTGACAGGGCCGATATAGAAGATGCAATCTTTGGCCCTGTAGATGAAAAGAACAAACTGAAAAAATCGCATGAAGATTTACTTGAAATGTTTATAGGCGTTTCTAAGAATGCTCAACCGAACGAGTGGCAACTATTCTTGAAAGAAGATAATAAACGTCATGAGTTTTACGATAAACTTTCAACTTTTGCAAAGCGACTTGATTTGGCTTTGACGAATAGAGCAATTTATATTGAAGTCGGATTTAAGCAACTTGAAGAATATAGAAAGGATTATTTGTTCTTTAAAAAGTTGAAAGATGCAGTAACTATTCGTTATAACGATAGTATAAGTTTCAGCAAGTACGAAGATGGAATTAGAAATCTTTTAAATACTTTCGTTATGGCAACGGACGTTCATACCGTTGTTAAGCCTGTTTCTATCAATGACGTTGAAGGGATGAAAAAGATTCTTGAAAAGATGGAAACGCCAGATGCAAAAGCAGATGCAATTAAGACCAAAGTGGTTAGTGAACTTAAACAAAAGAGATACGACGATCCACTTTTGTTTAAGGAATTTTCTGAAAGAATTAGTAAGACGCTTGCAGATTATGCAGAACTTCGTGATGCGGATGCTTATCTTAACGAGATGGAAAGAATTGCTGATGATTTGCGTAACGGTAGATCTACCACTGATTATCCTGCAAAAATTGAAAACGATAGCGATGCAAAGGCGTTCTATGGCGCGATACTCAACAATTTTAAACTTAGTGAAACGTTGACTATTTCCATTGAAAGTGAAGAGATTATGGGCGATTGCGCAATTAAAATAAAAGAACAAATAAAGAAAAATGCAAAGCGCGATTGGAAATATAATCCTATAGCACATAAGAATATGCATAGAGATTTAGACGATTGCTTGTTTGATTTGTTTGATGAACTTGGTATTGATTGTAACGATTCTAAAAACATAGATGTGCTTGATAATATTATTGAAGAAATAATGCGAATTGCTTTGACGAGATATTAATATGGAACAAATAAAATTAGAATATCCTTTTGGTGTGTTTTATGTTGAAATAATTCGAAAGAAAATAAAAAACGTGCATCTCAAGGTTTATAGAGAATTAAAAGTAGCCATATCAGTCCCTATTTATGCGGAAAAGTCTTGGATAGAGAGTTTTGTTCAAGATAAAAAAGATTGGATAGGGAAACAATTAGAAAAGTATATAAAGAGTAGTGGATATAACAATTTGCTTGATTTGAAAAGTGGTTCTTCTACACAATTTTTAGGGAGAGATTTACGTGTTTATTTAGTACAATCTCAAAAAGAAAAAATAGAGCAGGATGAAAAATCGGTAACTATTTATCTTAATGACGTTGAGAATAAGGCAAGAGAAAATTCATTGTTTGAAAACTGGTGGAGAGAAAGGGCTGAAGAAATTTATGTTAAACTAGTAAATCAGTTTATGCCTATATTTGCTCGTCATGGTGTGAATAAACCACAAGTTATTATTAGAAAAATGAAAACTTTATGGGGAAGTTGTTCAAAGCATCTCAATAAAATTACACTTAACGAGTATTTGCTTAAAGCAGATATTAGATGTATTGAGTATGTTGTTTTCCATGAATTAACGCATTTAATTTATAACGCTCACAATAAAGAATTTTATAATTTTTTGACTATTTATATGCCAGATTGGAAAGAAAGAAAAAAAAGATTAGATTTAGAAGTTGTACAAGGACTATAAAAGATAGCGGTAGGTTTTCTACCGCTATTTTGCTAAGGCGAATAGGCACTTTATAAAAGGGTAGTGTCCAAAGTGTCCAAGTGTCCTAATAATAAACAATAAAAAATATAACCCTATACGACTCCAATATAGTGTCGTGGTGTTTAAGAGCCCGTTTGGACGCTTGGACACTTTGGACAGTTAGTGCGTATAGGGGGACTAGTTATTATTAGGGTATTTACAAATAAAGTCGGCGTATTTAATAAGAGTAACAAAAGGAGGTGGTTGTATGATTGTAACGGTGTCTACGGTAAAGAAAGCGTAGACAAAAAACGTAAAACTAAAAATTTAATAAGGAGTAGTATATGGATACCGCCAACGGCAAAGTATATTGCGAAAAATATCCTGTAAATTATTCGGCGTTAAAGAAAAACATTACAACAAAAGTTTCTACTAAAGATAAGGAATTAAAAGCAATCTCTTATGCGTTACAAGAAATGGTGCAAAAGGACTTGTAGGCAGTGGGCGGGAATTATAAGCTTTAATATCAAACTTTATAGGGTGGGGCTTTGTGTCCTGCCCTTAATTTTATAATAAAAAAGAGCGCAAAAATTGTTCGTTTTACGCTCAAATGGGCTCGCCATAAAAAAGAGCAACTTTCGTTGCTCCTTTTTTATAAGGCCCACCGGGGCTTGAACGTGAACGGTTATGCAAATAACGGTTAAAACGGTTAAGATGATTGATTTTTAATGAACGCATTAATAAAGAGGGGAGGATGAAAAAACTTGCCTCTTTTGACCGTAAGAGCGTATGACGAAAGAGCGTCATCTGTCTTGTAGGCTTTACTTTTGCGTTTCGTGGTGGTATAATTGGATTATAATCATTGAGAAAGAGGGGCGAAAATGGGGCTTGTCAAAGAAAAAGTTACAAGGGCAACGAAGGGAAAAGTGAAAGAGTTATATAAGACGGCGTTCCCGAAAGAAGAAAGGCTTCCGTGGTGGATTATGAAACTTTTTTGCAAAAGAAAGAACGCAGACGTTGCCGTATATATGGACGGGGATAAGTTTTGCGGATTTACGCATATTTACGAAACGGAAAAAATGGCGTTCGTGCTGTATCTTGCCGTAAACGGGGAAGAACGGGGAAAGGGTTACGGCTCGCAGATTCTAGATATATTGAAAAGCGCGTACGTCGACAAAGCAATAGTCCTTAATATCGAACCGATAGACGAAAACGCCCCCAACGCAGAGCAGAGAAAAAGTAGACTACGGTTTTATAATAGGAACGGTTTTTTTGATACCGGGTATTTGGTTGAGGACGTAGGCGGTATGTTTACGGCAATGAGCAACGTAAAGGATTTTAGTCCGAAGGAATATCAGAGATTATTCAAGGCGCTTTCGTTTAATTTCTGGAAGGCGAAGGTAATAAAAAAGGATATTTGACGAGGGCTTATATCAAAGCGTGTACCATTAAGTTGCGACGGATATTTCAACGTCGCAACTTTTTTACGCTTGCCCCGTTTTTCATAATCGTACAAAATACCGTACTTTTTGGTTAATAAAAAGGTTTTCATAGTGAGAAATAGCATACGGTGTCAAAAAAAACGGCGCGAAACGACAAAAAAGTATTGACAGAATAAAAATCTTGGTATATAATATAATTGGGTAAATGTGAAAGTTTATCAAGATAAAAAATAGATAAAATAACTCGATTTATCATTGAGGGATAGGATTGCAGATTTTCAAGGGAAAAGACGCCAATATTTTGCGCATGGAAGAAGTTTTAGCCAAACAGGCTGACACCGCAAGTCAGATCGGAGCGTTTGGCTTAAAAGTGGAGCGCATTTCCAAAAAGGCTCTCAAAGTGTTTTTGTACGGATGCTTTGTAATAGGGCTTATTTTCCTTATGTTCTTGAATTGGGACGTTATAAGAAATATCGGATATACGCTTGTCCCTGACGAGAGTATCGCAGTTATCCGCGACGTACTTTTTTTCGTCTTCAGAACGGCATCCGTATATGAAATTATGACTATGCTCGCAGGAGTGTTTGTTTTCCTCGTCGAGCTTTGCTTTATATTCTCTATCGTCGGATTTTTTACGGCGTCCGCAATAAGACTCCTTTGTCCTACTGACGAAGAGAGCGTAGACACTATCGTTAATGAGCGCAAGGAAGAAAGTACCGTTGCGCATTGTCGTTATGAAAAAATCTTTCTCAGTTACTCGGTACTGAGAAATTAATACATTAAGGCGACGGCTGGCCGTTGCCGATTTCACGCAAAACTTTTTGCTAAAAGCACAGAAAGAGTAAAAAGGGTTTTACTTTTTCAAAAAAGGGTGTGGTTTTTCGTGGCGTAAATGACGCCACCCGTAGGCGTATACCGAAAAACTCATCACTTGAATCGCTTAAGGCTGTCAGGGTTTGCGTTTTTTTATTGCCAATATCGTCGAAAAAAGTCGAAGTTGCTCGGTTACGCGCAGTAAAGGAAGAAAGAGTAAGCGGTTGAAAAATTTTTCGGCAAAAGTATATACTAAAAATAACGGCGTGATTTGCGCCGAGAAAAAAGCGAAAAACGGCATTGGGTTTGAATACTTTATGAAAAACTGCCGATTATCGCAGAGCAGGAGAAGGTTAACGTGCTAATCGAAATTAAAGGATTATGTAAAAAATACTCGCCCAAGGCAAAGTATACCATAAGCGGTATTGACATCAAAGGTTACGCAGGAGAAGTAATAGGAATACTCGGTCACAACGGCGCGGGTAAATCCACGATGATCAAATGCATAACGGGTATGCACCCTTACGAAAGAGGACGGATAAAAATCGCAGGGCACGACTTAGCCACCAACGCCATTGAGGCGAAAAAGAGTTTCGGGTACGTTAGCGACGAGTTTACGCTTTTTGAGAAGATGACGGGTTATGAGTTCGTCAACTTTATGGCGGACATATACCGCGTAAGCCCGTCTGACAGAAAAAAGCGTATCGCACGCTTCCAGAAAATCTTCGCTCTCGGCGATTCGATATTCAATCCCATATCGTCGTACTCGCACGGTATGAAGCAGAAGATAGCCTTTATGGGCGCGCTCATACACAACCCTATCGTCTTTATTTTAGACGAGCCGATGGTCGGGCTTGATCCGCATACCGCAAACGAAGTCAAGAACTTCTTCGTCGACCACAGCCGTAGGGGAAATCTCGTGCTTTTTTCTTCGCATAACCTTGACGTCGTTGAAAGGGTTTGCGATCGTGTATATATTATTGACCAAGGACGAATCCTTGAAGAAATTAAAGTAAAGGAGTTTACGCAGTCGGGCAGAAATCTCGAACAATATTTCCTGTCTATAACACAGCGCGTGGCAAGAGTATGAGAGATTTTCTGATTTTATTCAAAAGGGAAGTGAAAATGCAGTTCCCCCGTCCGCAAAAGGGCAGGACGGACTGGTTTGGCTCGCTCGTTACGCTTCTCATAACGCTATCTATCGCCGTCGTGTTCATAATTCTCGTGTCCGTCATAGCAGGGAATTACGTTACGGTCAGAATAGATAAGGTTTACGCGCCCGAACAGCGTGGGCTTGAACTGCTGAACCTGTGCTATATCGCGATTATTTTCGCAAGCACGTTAGCCTGTCTGGAAAAAATGCGCAAAACGCTGACAGAGAAAAAGGATAAGGAACTTCTTCTCCGTCTTCCCGTCAAAACGCAGACTATTTTTATGAGCAAATTAGCAACGGTTGTCCTTTGGATATACACCTTTGCGCTCCTGCTTATTCTCCCCGTGAACGTCATTTTCTTTATCGCGGTAAAGCCGTCGGGCATTTTCTGGCTGTATACCTTTCTCACCTGGCTCTTAATGCCTATGACCGCCTTTCTTTTCGCAACCGCGCTCCTTATTCCTTATATAAAGTTGATAGAGTTTCTGAGCGACAAATACGCTCTTATACTTCTCCTTTTCGTAGGAGGGATAGTCGGAGCGTTCCTGCTCTATTCGGGATTTTTGGATATTCTGAAATCCTTGGTAGAAACGGGCGCGATAAAGTTTTTGTTTAACGAGGCGTTCGTCACCACTCTGCAAAGCCTACTCGTATGGACGTACCCGGCAAACTCTTTCGCTTCCATCGTTATGGGCAGGGATCTCGCGCCGTCGCTCGTTATCGTTAGCGTAGTGGCTGTAGTCGCCGTAGTCGTAATGTATATCGTGAGCAAGCGGTTATTCTACTCCACGCTATACAAGAACGAGAACAAAAAAGTCAAGGGCAAGAAAAAGACGAAGTACGTCAGAACTCCCGTTCTTATTTCGCTCGTGAAAAAGGAATTCATAACCGTTTTCCGCGAGCCGAAACATCTCTTTTCCTATTTCGCGATCGCTCTTGCAATGCCCGTAATGGTATATTGCTGTTTTATGCTCTTTGACTCGCTTATATCCAACGCTTTGGGCGTAAAAGCCGATTTTGCGCTCGCCGTGCTGGTCGTACTCGTTTTCAGCATACTCACCAACACGTTCTGCGCCTCCAACGTTTCTCGCGACGGGTTGACCGCCTTGAAATCCAAGGTTTTCCCCGTCAAGGCAAGCGTTATGCTCTTTGCGAAAGTGCTTTTCTGCGGAATAGTCGCTTCTATCGCCGTTATCGCAAGCGTGGTTACGCTGGGCGTGGGCGCGTCGCTTGACGCTCCGTCCGTTATCGTTTGTCTTGTTTGCGGTCTTGCCTTTTCGTTCGCTCAGGTTTTCGTCGCTACGCGTATGGACTTAAACCACACCAAGCCGTCTGCAACGCCCGTTGAAATAGAGAAAATGCAGAATAGAACGATAGCCAAAGTGGTGTTCTTCGGCTTACTTATCGCCCTGTTTATGGGCATTATCGTGCTTATAATTTCAATAATAACCGTGGGAGAACTTGAAGCGTACGCTTATATTATCCCCCTCGTAGGCAGTATCGCATATCTTATTATCGCGCTGACCTACTACGTACGAAACGTCGAAAAGAGTTTCTATAAGTTGGTGGCGTAAGGGGGAAAGATGAGCAAAAAATTGATATTATTGATACTCTTTCTTCCGCTGATTCTTATGCTTTGCCTTTTTACGGCGACGAAAATGGTCAGTCTAGTCGTGTCCGTGCCTGTGTCGAGCATACAAATCACTTCGCCCGAAGTGGTATATCTCGATCTTGACGAGGAAGAAACTCACGAAATAGAATATACCGTGTACCCTACCAACGCCGGAAACAAAAGCGTAACCTTTTCTTCCGAACAGATTGGTGACGAGCCGTTTGCTAAGCTTTCTTACGTTGACGGTAAGATAGTCCCCGTCACGAGTGGTAAAGCGCTCGTATACCTTACGACGGTGGACGGCGGATTTAAGGATAGTTTTATCGTGCAGGTGGAGAGCAACGCTCTGCAATCCATTGAGAGCAGTCTGTCGTTAGACCAGATTTTCGTTGGCAAAACGGCGAATATTCTGACCGAGTTTACACCCGCAGGCGCGCCCGATAAACTCTTGCGCTATGAAGTGACGGAGGGCGAGGGCGTAGTCAGCGTAAACGCTCAGGGCGTAGTTCTTGGACTGGGCGCGGGCAAAGCGAAAATAAAAATAATATCCACCGCAAACGAAGAAGTCTTTGACGAAGTGGAAATAACGGTCGTGAACGAAAACCTGCTCGACCTTGCTCAGACGGAAATCGTTACGTCCGCGCTCAGCGGTAGTATCAAATATTCGCTGTCGGGCGAGGCAACGCTCGCGTGTAACGTGGTGGGTGACAGTAGTTTGCTTTCGCTCACGCTCGATAAAGATAACAGCGAACTTGACTTTACTTTCCTTGACGAAAGTTTCGTAGGAAGCGTAACCGTCAGCCTTACGGCGACGAGTGGTGACCTGTTGGTTACGAGAACTTGTATAATAACTCGCGCGCTTGACGTGAGCGCAGAGTGGGCGTTTGATAATAACGTAGCCGTTAAAGTGGGCAATACGGCGACTCTGCCCTTCGTCATTACGCCGAGTGGCGCAGACGTAACCGTGACCGTCAGTCTGTCCAACGATTATATCACGGCGACGGTAATGGGAAATGAAGTTGTCGTTAAAGGATTAAGAGTGCCTACGGGCTCAACGTTGGGTGAAACGCTTGTGACGTTGACGGTGGATAGCGGAAAAGAAGTTATTACGCTTACAAAAACGGTAGTAGTTTTCTCGGAGTTATAATCCGGGTATAATACAAAAGAGTAGCTTGCCGGAAAGGCAAGAGAAGCGAGCCGTCGGCTCGGAAGGAACTATTGATATGAAGAAGATTAAGAATATAGCGATATTTATTCTCGTGGCTTTGCTGGCGTTTACTACGCTGGCTCTGGGCGGTTGCACGAGCGGAGAAAAACCTACGTATACTTTGGATACGCAGAACTTTGAAAGCGTGGCGGTATACGGCGGTACGTTAGACACGAGTGGGCTTGTGATAAAGAAAAAAGTGGGCAAGACTACGACGGACGTTGCCGTAACATCGGATATGATTACGGGCGTAGATACGTCCTCGGCAGGCGAAAAAACGCTGACCGTTTCTTACGCAGGGCAGACTTTGACGGCGAACTACGTCGTTAAGTACGAAGTGAAATATCTCGTGGAGGGCGAGCCCGTAAGCACGCAGTACGTCCTGAGCGCGAGCGAGATTACACCCCCCGCTGAACCCGTAAAAGAGGGATATATCTTTGACGGTTGGTTGCCTGCGCTCCCTGCGACCTTGACGGAGAATATCACGCTTGACGCGCAATTCCACGCAAAACCCGTACTTTCTTCTTCGGAAATAACGACTTGGGAAAACAGCGGAAGTTTAGACTTCACGGCTCTTGCCAAGGACAACGCTGTTTACTCTTACGAAGTCCGTGACGGCAACGGCGCAGTTTCTTCCACTTTGCTTGACGTCGTGATAGACCAAACAAACAAAGAGATCGAGTTTTCGTTCAAAAACGAGAGTTTCGTGGGTAAAGCGCAAATACTGTTTACCGTTAGCGTAAACGGTGTTGCGGTCAGCGAAACGACTTGCGTTATTAATAAAAAAGAAAAACCGCTGGTAGTTATCGGCAACGTCGGTGAAGAAAATCAGGCGTACTCGCTTGGCTTCGGCGCAAACGGATTTTTACCCGTCAGCGTAAACGATAACGACGTTTCCCTTACCGTCAGCGCAAACAACGATAACGTGAGCGTGCAGTATGCAAGCGGTCTTATCATAGTACAAGCGAATAAAGCAGGCGTAAGTACCGTTACGGTGACGGCGACGGGCGGAAAAAATCCCAATGAAATTGTGAAAGCGACCAAGAGTGTGGTCGTTAAGCCCCGCAATTTCCTTATTACGCAGTCAGCGAAGAAGTACGGCATTGAAGGCGTACGCACTATCGGAAGAACGGACGTTAGCGGAAAGGCGAGCGAGTTTGCGCTCACCCTTTCGGCAGGGGAAGAAAACGATATAGGCGCAGGTTTTTATGAGAACGTGACCTGGGTATCGAGCAGTGACAAAGCGACGGTTTCGTCAGACGGCGTAATTACGCTGTCCGCAGGTACGGGCGAAGAAATGGTGGACTTCAAAGGTAAGTTCAGCGCAGGCGGTGTGGAGCATTATACCCCCGTATACTCGCTCCGTTGCGTATACGACGGCGTCAACGTAAGCAATTACGCCGATCTCTATTCAGCGACCAAAGCGCAAAACCCTCAGCCCATCGTTCTGCAAGCGGATATTAAGGAGGATTTCTCCGCTACGAATTACGACCTTATCCACACCACTTACGACGATACGTATTATAAAAATCTCGGTGTGAGCGACTCTGCGACGGTGAAAGTACTGTTGCAGTTCAGAAACGACTTGTACGGCAACGGCTACGTTATAAACGCGCACAACGCAACGTACAAACTTGACGCCTCGGGCAAACCGACTTCGGACGCGCTCTTTACCGGACCGCTTAACTTCGTTGCAATGAGCGAAACGGGCGGAGTTATCAGCGTAAAGGCGCAGGATAATATCTGCTTTGCTCTCCACGACGGCGTGACGGTTAAAAACGTCGAACTGCGCGGTTGCGACCTTACCGCAGACGGTAACGGAAATTACGACCTTACCGACCTTGACTATATCGGTACGACGGTGGAAGTATTCGGTGACGTAAATATCGAACACTCGCGTATTACTAACGGAAGAACGGTACTCCGCGCTTTCGGTGACGGTGACAGCGACGGTGACGGCGAAGATATCGCCGATCCGACCAAGGTCATAAACGTCAATATCTCCAACAGCGTACTCAGCGGAGCGAGAGAGTTCATTATGCGTATTGGCTCAAACTGTTTCAAAGACGGCTATAAGATAGGCGACGTGCTCACGAATTCGCCCCACCTTGACGGTGACGACGAAACGTCGAAAAAGTATAATACGAAAAAGACTTACGGCAGTATGACGGCGCTCGAAAAAGAAGCGTACGACCAGAGTTTCATTAAGACTTTCGTAAACGTCAAAAACAGCGTATTCAAGGACGCAGGAATTTTTGCAATCGGTATTGACTCGCATTTCTCAGGCCCTGCTCTTCATGAAGGTCACAGCATACTCGGTAGCAGTTCGCAGTATTGGAGAGAACTTGCGAAAACGAGTTACGGCGCAAAACTCACCTTTGAAGGCGACGTGCGCACGTATAACTGGAAACGCCTTTCAGATATTGACAGCAGTACTCTCATTGAAAATCTCTTTACTGAGGGTATGCTCGCTGACCTTAGTTTTAACGTCAAAGAAATGGTGGAAACTGTTGCCAGCAAGGAGCAGTTCAAGAACATAATAAAGAAATATAAAGGGGCAGGGGATAGCGAAGAAGTTTCTTACGTTCACGCAGGTATCGCTTTCTTCGGCGGTGGAAAGAATTATGGTGTATTCGAGAAAAAGGCGTATGGCGAACACTCGTCGCACGACTTATTGACGTATGAAGTTTCGTTTGCTGACGTGGGCAAGGATTTCCTTACCACAGCGGCAGGTGACGAACCGTTCTACTTTATGCTCTGCGACGCGACTTCGACTTTCTCGCCTTCGGCGCAAGACGAAATTCTCGCCTCGGAAGACGCATACTCGCCCATCTATACTAAATAATAAAGAAAAGAAAACAAAGAATAAAATAATCAATAGATTAGTGGTAAGAATTACGGTAAATGATTTTACTTGGTTGGAAGTTAACTAAGGAGTCAGTATGAAAAAGGTATTATTTACGATTTTAATAACACTGTCGATATTCGCTCTTTCTATGGTAATGAGCGCGTGTTTTGCCGTTATTGACGAGGGGAAATATTCGATAGACGGTGAAGAATTCAACTCCACGCTGACGTACAAAGGAGAGTTCAGTTACGACGGCCTGTACGTAGTCAGAACGGAAGATGAAACGGTTACTCGTACGCCCATCAACGTGAATATGCTCCTTCAAGGCATTGATACGAGCACGGTAGGCACGAAAGCGATAGTCCTGATTCAGGGCGCGCAAAAACTCGCCTATGAGTACACGGTCAAATACAGAGTCAGTTTCGTTGCAGGCGGAGAGGAGTTCGCATCTCAGCACGTTCTGGAATCGAGCGAAATTACGTTCCCCACACCGATAGAACGAGAGGGGTACGAGTTCTCGCATTGGAGCGAAATCCCGACGGTCATAAACGATAATATCACTCTGGAAGCGCATTATTACGACCTTGCGTTAACTCCGCCCGAACTACCGACGTTGAGCGCGGTTTACGGCGATAGCCTTTCAACGCTCACCCTGCCCGAAAACTCGCTCGGCGAGTGGGAGTTCGTTGACGACCTTTCCACGAGCGTAGGAAACGCAGGAAGAAACGAGTTTGACGTGCGTTTCGTTCCCGCGCAACCGAATGTAAAGCCGTGGACGGACAAAGTGACAGTTTCCGTAGCCAAGAAGAAAATCGAGTTTTCTTCCGTGATGGAGTCCTTAGTATACGACGGCAAGGAAAAATATCCGACCTACTCTCTACCCGTAGACGTGGACGTTATTGAAATGGGCGAGCGCGGAGTAAACGTTGGCGAGTATAACTTTGCCCTTACCATCAGCGACGATAACTACGAAGGCAGTTACGTCGGATCTTATGAAATCGAAAAAGCGGAAGTCCGCATAAAAGTAAACGACCTTTCGATAACTTACGGGGAAAGCGTTCCCGACATAACGTACGAAATCTACGGCTTTGAGGACGTGGATCTTCTCGGCGTGCAAGCGGTTAAGCCCAACGTCATCAACGTCGGGGAATATCCGCTTACCGTGACGGTAAACAACGAAAATATTATCCTTACGGTAGAAAAGGGCGTTCTTAGAGTGGAAAAAGCTGATTATGAAGCGACTCGTCCCACGCTGTCTACCGAAGCGGGTGAAAACGGCGAGTCTGCAACGCCTGCCGTTTTCGGCGACAGACTAGATACCGTTAAGTTTATAGGAAAGTACGTTGGAGAGTGGAAGTGGAAAAATCCCGATCTTATCATTGACGATATGTCGGGAATTACGGCAATCGCAATCTTCACGCCACAATCGTCAAACTACAACCCCGTCGAAATGGAAATTACCGTGACGAATATCTCAAAGCGCGGGCTTGTTATTGAAGTGGTAGAAAACGAATACGTTTACGAACCGAACGCCGAGCGTACGATTGAGTATATCCTGCGTGAAAAGGACGGAAGCAGGACTTACGAGGGCTTGACGGTACTCGGCAACGTAACGCAGACCAACGCAGGCGTTTATTCCGCTTTCCTTTCCATAGAGGACGAAAGATATTCCGGTGAACTCGCTACCAGCCTTATTATCAACAAGGCAATACCCGAAGTAACCTTCGATCAGACGTTTACCGTCGTGTGGGAGCCGTTTATCACTTTGGAAAAGATTCCTCTTAGCGATGGCTTTACTTGGATTGACGACGAAACGGGCTTGGACGAAATAGGCTCGAAGAAGTTCGGCGTAATCTTTACGCCCCAAGATACCGCCAATTACGAAACCGTGACAGGCGAGTTTGAAGTGACCGTACAGCGCGCTGACGCGCGTTTGGAAAACGTCAAGGCGGAGTACGGCAAGACTTACGACGGCGAAAAGTACGTTCTCGTTGGAGTGAGCGCGTCGCATACCGAAGAAGCGACGGTGACTTATTCTTACTTTGACGTTAACGGCGAGCAGGTGGACGAAATCATAAACGCAGGCGAGTACACCGTACTTATCAGCCTTTCTCAGTCTACGCATTATAACTCGGCAACGGCAGTTACGACGGTGATCATAAACAAAGCGGATAACGTTGATACGGTAATCGTTAAGCAGTACGCCGTGTACGGCGACACCCTGAGCGTTCTCACTCTGCCTGTCAGCGAGATTGGTGAGTGGTCGTGGCAGGACGGCGAGGGCAACGAATTAAGCGCAAGTTCGCCTGTGGGCAACGCAGGTGAGCGCACTATTTACGCGGTGTTTACTCCAAACAGCGAAAATTATAACGCTCGCGCGGTGGCGGTTACTCTGACCATAAATAAGCAAAAGGTGAGCGCGCCCGTTCTCAGCGAGAGCGAGTTCGTTTACAACGGCGGTGAGCAACTCCCGACGGTAGACGAGAGTGAACTTTACTCCGTGACCTACCCGACGGAGAGCGTTAGCGCTGGCTCTTACGCAGTCACCGTCACCTTGCGCAACGCAAATAATTATGAGTGGACGGGTGTGGACGGCAGTACGGTCACTCTCAATTATACCATTAAGCAAGCGGTTAACGAGTGGACGGAAACGCCCAGCATTACTGACGTTTGGACGTACGGCGAGGCAGGCGACAGCGGCAGCGCGAGCGCGAAGTTTGGTGAAGTGATAATAACCTATTCGCTGTACGGTTCGGGCGTTTATACGAGCGAACTTCCGACGGACGCAGGCAGTTACGTCGCTAAGTTCAGCGTGAGCGAAACGGATAATTATACCGCGCTTGACGATACGATAGCATTTATTATTACCCCTGCGCCTGCTACGGATAGCGACTTTACCGCCACGTATACGGTGGAGTGGTTTGAGGGCATAACGCTGTCCGACATAACGCTCCCCGACGGCTATGCTTGGACGGACGAGGACACGTCGCTTGAAGTGGGCGAAGGCGAGTATGAAGCGGTTTATACGCCGAGCGACACCAACTATTCGGCGGTGAGTGGTGAGTTTACCGTAGTCGTGGAAAAGAAAACGCTGACTATCATCGTGACGGAGAGTACCTTCACTTACGACGGAAGCGCGAAGAAAGTGGAGTTTACCGTAACGGACGGAGTGACCGACTATACTTCTGCCGTGACCGTGACGGGCAATACCGAGCAGATAAACGCCGGCGAGTACGAGATTACTCTGACGGTTGAAGAAGCGAATTATGACGGAAGCGTAAGCGTAACGCTCGTTATTGAAAAAGCAGACGTAAGCGCAGACCTGCCCGAAATTTGGGCAGTCTACGAAGATCTGCTGTCAGCATACCCGTTGCCTGAGTTTGAATACGGCTCGTGGACGTGGGCAGACGGAGCAATCGCCGTGGGTGAAGTGGGCGAGAGAACGCATAAGGCGATCTTTACGCCGACAAGCAATAATTATAACGATAACGAAACGCTCGTGACTGTGAACGTCAGTCCCAAAACGCTGACTATCATCGTGACGAACTATACTTTCACTTATGACGAAAGCGCAAAGAAAGTGGAGTTTGCCGTAACGGACGGAGTGAGCGACTATACGTCCGCCGTGACCGTGACGGGTAATACCGAGCAGATAAACGCAGGTGAGTACGCTATTACGCTGACGCTTGACGAAACGAACTATACCGCTTCTCCCGTGACGACATACCTCGTCATTGAAAAGGCGTCTTATTCTCCTGCTCTCCCCATTGGTCTTACGGCGACTTACGGCGACAGACTGTCGAGCGTGGCTCTGCCGACGAGCGAAATCGGAACTTGGGCGTGGGTGAGAGCAAGTTCGTCCGTGGGTAACGCAGGCGAGAGAACGCATAAGGCGACCTTTACGCACGATAACGATAATTATTTGGTGGCGGAAATAATTCTTACCGTGACCGTTGAAAAGCAAACGGTGACAACGCCGACCAGCCCCGACAGTCAGACTTATACAGGAAGCGAACTCTCAATAGCGGTAAACGAAACCGCGCATTATAACGCTCTCACTATAAGCGGAACGAACGCAGGCGATTATACGGGAACGCTCACGCTTAAAGATGCGACCAACTATAAGTGGGATAACAACGGCGGAGTAGTGACCTTCACTATAACCAAAGCGGATAACTCTATAACAGACCTTACCATAAGCGGTTGGACGTATGGCAACGCTCCGAATACTCCTAGCGCAAGCGCAGACTTCGGTGAGATAGAATACACCTATTATGACGAAGAGAACAACGAAGTAACGCCTGTAAGCGCAGGAACGTATACGGTCAAAGCGACAGTCAGCGGAACGGACAACTACGCTTCGGCAGAAGCAACGACAACCCTTGTCATTGAAAAACAAACGGTGACAACGCCGACTGTGGAAAGCAAGGACTATACGGGCGAAACGCTCACCGCAGACGTACCGACAAGCGACCTTTATACCGTGACGACCAATAATGGCGGAATAAAAGCAGGAACTTATACCGTTACGCTCACTCTCACCGACAGCGATAATTATAAGTGGGATAGCGCAAACGGAGTGACTGCATTTACGATTGACAAAGCGACTCCGACGGTAACGGCAAGTATAAGCGGTTGGACTTATGACAGCGCGACGAGTGAGCCGACGCACAACACGGACGACTACGTAACTTCAAACGTATGGTACGAATACTCCACGTTTGCAGAGAGTGGATTCAGCGCAACGAAGCCGACCAAGGCAGGCACGTACTACGTCATAGCCAAAGTTACGGGAACGGATAACTATCACGGAGCGACGAGTAGCGCGGTACAGTTCACGATTGCAAAAGCGCAGATAAGCGTACCCACGTTGTCGTATACTTCGGTTTCATATAACGGCTCAGCGCAAAAGCCGACGGTAGCAAACGGAAAATACGCCGTAATATATGAAAGCGAAAACAGCGTAAACGTAGACGAATATACCGTAACGCTCTCGCTCACAGACACGGATAACTACGAGTGGTCAGACGGTACGACGGACGACAAAGACCTGACTTACTCTATAACCAAAGCGGATAACGCCATAACCGTTAGTATGGTGGGTTGGACGTACGGCAACACTCCGAATTCTCCGAGCGCAACCGCAACGTTTGGCACGGAGTTCACCTACGCTTATTCGTCAAGCGCGGACGGTGAATATTCTTCCGCTCTGCCTACAAATGCAGGAACGTACTACGTCAAAGCAAGCGTAGTCGAAACGGACAATTACGCAGGCGCGACGAGTAACGCAGTAGCGTTTACAATAGAAAAGAAAGCAATTACGCCCCCGACTATCGCAGGAAAAGAATATACGGGCGAATTGCTCACCGCTGACGTACCGACTAGCGCAGATTATACCGTGATCGAAAACAACGGCGGAATAGATAAGGGTTCGTATAACGTCGTGCTTACGCTCACTTCGGACAATTATAAGTGGGCAGGTCATACGGATGAAGAAAGATTTGTTACGCTGACGTTTACTATCGCAGGCGCAACGAACTATTGGGAAACCGAGCCGACTATTGCTCCGAGCTGGACGTACGGAGAGGCAGGTGATAGCGGAAGCGCAAGCGCGAAGTTCGGTACGGTCATAATTGAGTATAAGAAAGCAGGCTCAAGCGGTTCGTATTCGACTTCGCTCCCTTCTACCGCAGGCTCGTATACGGTAAGATTTACCGTCAGCGCAACCGAAGATTATACCGCGCTCAGCCAGACCTTAAACTTTGAGATTCTTCAAGCCGTAGTTGATACGCCGACCAGCCCCGACAGTCAGACTTATACTGGGGAAGAACTCTCAGTAGCAGTAAGCGAAACCGCGCATTATAACGCTCTCACTATAAGCGGAACGAACGCAGGCGATTATACGGGAACGCTCACGCTTAAAGATGCGACCAACTATAA
>JAFXKH010000064.1 GCA_017531795.1 Clostridia bacterium | reverse complement strand
GACCACTACGTTTACGGCAAACGGCGTACGCGACTTTGCGCTTACCGCCTCGGAAAAATATACGTCAATAGAAAAAACGACGGCTGACGGTGTGACCGTGCGATATTATTATTTCTCGGATAATTCCGCAAACGAGCATCTTGACTTGTGCGCGCGCGCCGTTGAAACGTTCTCCGATCTTTTTGGCGAATACGCTTACGATACGCTCTCTGTGGCTCAAACGCCCTTTGTGCACGGCGGTATGGAATATCCTCAGATGGTCTTTGTCAGCGACAGCCTGACGGGTGACTTGTATGACGAAGCCATAATTCACGAAATTGCTCACCAATGGTGGTACGCTTCGGTAGGTAACGATCAGATCAACTCAGCGTGGATGGACGAAGGACTGACCGAGTATTCCGTCACTCTGTTTTATGAGAACAATCCCGATTACGGCGTAGAAGCAAGCGACAGAATAGCCGATGCAATGCAAAGTTACGTGCTGTTCAACGAAGTCTATAAGGACAAAATAAACGGCGATACGTCCATGAACAGACCGCTTTGCAATTATTTTTCTTTCACCGACTACGCTTACCATAATTACGTTAAGGGCGAACTTCTTTTCGATTCGCTCCGTCACGCAGTTGGTGACGAGAACTTCTATAAATCACTCCGCGCGTATTACTCGGACTATTCGGGCAAGATAGCGACGGAGAGCGACCTCATATCCGCTTTTGAAAACACGTGCGATATGAGTCTGAAAAAATTCTTTGAAAACTGGACGACGGGCAAAGTCGGATTATATTGATAGGGTATGTTAAAAATCTTTTGTAGTAAAAAAAGGGCGGTGGCGGTATGGCTTGTCATCGCCCTTATAATAACCGTATGTGTGTCGACTGCGGTGGTGAACAGCATAACCGCAGTCGGAACGGGCAACGACAAAACGATCGTAATAGACGTCGGTCACGGCGGTCGTGACGGCGGAGTAGTCGGCTCGACGGGAATAAAGGAAGCGGACGTCAATCTCGGCATTTCAAAAAGTCTCAAGCACTTTTTGAAAGAGGACGGTTATAACGTAATAATGACGAGAGAAAGCGACGTTGACCTTGCTTACGGCAACGAGTTCAAAAAAACGGATATGCTTGCTCGTAAGCGCATAATAGACTCAGCGTCGCCCGATCTCGTTGTTAGTATACACCAAAACTCCTTTCCAGATAAAGATGTCTATGGAGCGCAAGTGTTTTACGCGCCGTCATCTGATGAAGGTAAACGCCTTGCCGAAAGTATGCAGACGGTACTAAACGCCAATTTATCCTGCTCACGCATGGCGAAAAACGGAGATTATTATATAATCCAATGTTCACCGCACCTTTCCGTTCTTGTGGAATGCGGTTTTCTGTCCAACCCCCGTGAAGAAAGCCTGCTCGTCACAGCCAACTATCAGCGAAAGGTCGCGTACTCCATATACTCGTCAATCAAATCTTTTTTGAGTTAAAAATTGACTTAGTTTTCTTGTTTAATAACCGCCGTATGGCTTGCATTTTAAGTAAGCGTTGTGCTATAATTTTAGCGTATGAAAGTATACGGAAAAATAGGCATAATAGGTCTGGGGCTGATAGGCGGTTCAATAGCGATTGCGCTCAAAGATAAGTACGAAATCGTCGGAATGAGCCGAAATCCCGACACACTTTCTTACGCGCTTGAAAATGGTATAATAAACGAAACGGCGCAGTCGTATTCGGATTTTTCGCAATGCGAAGCGGTTATCGTCTGTACTCCGCTTGCAATCGTGCGTAAGACGGTAGAAGACTTATATTCCACGCTCGGCGACGGGGTAATAATTACGGACGTCGGTAGCGTAAAAGGTATGCTTTCGGGGATAAACGGCAGAATAATCGGCGGTCATCCTATGGCAGGCACCGAGCAAAGCGGAATACGTTCGGCAAAAGAACGTTTGCTTGAAAACGCTTATTATATACTTGTGGACTATAACGGCAATCGTGAAGATTTGGAATTTATGCGTAATCTTGTGCTTGATATGCGCGCTACGCCCGTAATAATGACGGCGAGCGAGCACGACAGATTAGTTGCGAAAATTTCTCATCTTGAACATATGGCGGCGTACTCAATAGTCAATTCAGCGATGACGGGTAATGAAGAAATCGTGGGTAGCGGTTTTATGGACACCACTCGCATAGCCTCGTCCTCGCCCGAATTCTGGAACACCGTAGCCCAATTGAACCGTGAGAATCTCACGAACGAAATGACGGCGTACATAAATACCTTGACAGATTTGCGCGACAAAATTTCGGCAGGCGAAGACGTAACGGAAATTCTTCGCTCGGCAAAGATAAAACGCGATGCGCTCAGTTATAAACGGCGATATATGACCGAGTACGTTCTGTACGTGGACGTACCCGATACCGTCGGCTCGATAGTGAGCGTTTTGGACAAACTCTCACAGTCGGGCGTAAGCATAAACAACCTTACCGTTATGAACTCGCGCGAGGGTGTAGGTGGAGCGCTCCGATTGGAGTTTAAGGACGAAAGGGGATACAAAAAAGCAAAGGAGATACTCTCATGAAACTTATTACGGCAGGCGAATCCCACGGAAAAACGCTCGTTGGCGTAATCGAAGGTTTGCCATCGGGTATTATACTTAGTCAGGAAAAGATCAACGCTCGCCTTGCAAGTAGACAACAGGGCTACGGCAGGGGCGGAAGAATGAAAATAGAAACGGATAAGATTGATATTCTTTCGGGCGTAATCGGTGGCAGTACTATCGGCTCGCCACTTTCCTTTGCTATTGAAAACAAAGACTACCAAAACTGGACGAAATATATGGATGCTTGGACGGGTGACGTTAGTGAAAAATCGCTTACTGCCGTTCGTCCCGGCCACGCCGACCTTACGGGCGTAATCAAATACGGCTTTGGCGATAACGCTCGCCCCGTGCTTGAACGCGCAAGCGCAAGAGAATCCGCAACGAGAGTGGGCGCAGGCGCGATATGCGAATGCGCGCTGAACTCTCTTGGAATAGAGATTTTCGGAGAGGTTTTGTCCATTGGCGGAGAGACCGAAGAAACCGCCCGTCGCACGCTCATTGACGAAGCCAGAAAAGCAGGCGATACGTTGGGCGGAAAATGCCGTATTACCGTCAAAGGTATGCCCGTCGGCGTAGGCAGTTACGTCCATTTTGAGCGTAAACTTGACGCTGTGCTCGCTATGAATCTGATGAGCGTTCAGTCCGTCAAAGCAGTGGAAGTGGGCTTAGGCACGGAATTTGCTTGTCTGAAAGGCAGTCAGGCTCACGACGAGATATTCCCTGATGGTAGAAAGACCAACAATGCAGGCGGAATAGAGGGCGGTATGTCCAACGGTGAAGACATCCTTCTCACCGTGACGTTCAAGCCCATACCAACGCTTATGAAAGGGCTTCGCACAATCGACTTAAAGAGCGGTCAGCCTTGCATTTCTGCGAGCGAGCGTAGCGACTGTTGCGCCGTCGAAGCCGCTACCGTAGTGGCTGAAATGGCAGTAGCGTATGCAATTCTTGCCGAACTTATAAATACTTTCGGCGGTGACACGATGACCGAACTTTCGGATAGAATTGAGAAAAGGAGAAAATATGAACTCGGCTGAATTCACCACGCTTAGCGAAATTAAAAAAGCCGTTTTCTCTGATGACGTTTTCGTAATTACCGACAGCAACGTAAAACGCTTATACCCCGATTTCTTTACGGGCGCGCACGCCGTTATTCAGGCAGGCGAAGGGAATAAAAATCTCAATACCGTTTCTGACCTTATACAAAAAATGGTGGAAGCGGGTTGCAACCGAAAAACGACCGTCATAGCGATAGGCGGTGGCGTAGTAGGTGATACGGCAGGTTTCGTAGCGTCAAGTTATATGCGTGGCGTGAAATGGATAAACGTCCCGACCACACTTCTTGCAATGGTAGACTCGTCTATCGGCGGAAAAACGGGAGTGGACGTAGGCGGATATAAAAACGTTTGCGGAGCGTTCCACCTTCCCGAACGCGTACTTATCTGTCACGATTGGCTGAAAACTCTTCCCCCGCGCGAGTGGCTTTGCGGTTGCGGAGAAATGATAAAACACGCGCTTTTGGACGAAAAAATACTCCGTGAGACCTTACCGAATATTGACAAACTCATATCTTGCGATATGTCCGTCGCTCCTGCTCTTATGGAAATGAGCGCGCGCTTTAAGGAAAGCGTAGTCAGAGCAGACTTCAAAGAAAGCGGTCTCAGAAAGATTCTCAACGTAGGTCATACAGTTGGACACGCGCTTGAAAAAATAGACGGTTTCCGCCTTTCTCACGGCGAATACGTTGCGATGGGCGTGATCGTCGAAGCGACGATGTTAAAAGAGGAAATGAGCGCAGAGCGTTATGAAATGACGGTCGGACTTGCTCGCGCTTGCCTTACTTGCGAAATTCCGACCTATGATGCCAACGCGCTTACTGAAATCGCAAAAGCGGACAAAAAGAACGTTGGAAAAATAGTAATAATGCTTCCTACGGGCAATGAAGTCAAAGAAATTGCGCTCACGCCCGAGCAGTTTGAGGAGAAACTCTCTTGCAAATAAACCCTTTGAAAAATTTCAGCCGTGAACTTGAAACTGCGCCTGACAAGAGTATTACGCACAGGGCGGTGATGTTTAACGCTTTTGCGCGGGGAGAAGCCGTCGTAACCAATGCGTTGCTTGGTGGCGATTGTAGATCTACGATTGCGTGTATGCGCTCGCTCGGCGCAAACGTAACGGTGGACGGAAGCACGGTTAGGATAAAGGGAAGTCCCGTTTTCAAAGATGCGTGTCTTGATACGGGCAATTCAGGTACGACGACGCGACTGCTTACGGGACTGCTCGCAGGGAAGAACGTCACCGCTACTATTGACGGCGACGATAGTCTGCGTACCCGTCCTATGAAACGCGTGACAGAACCCTTGTCACTTATGGGCGCGGACGTAACGACGACTGACGGCAAAGTACCGCTTACCGTTCGGCCTGCAAAACTCCACGGCATTGATTACGTTATGCCCGTAGCAAGCGCGCAAGTCAAGAGCGCGATAATTCTTGCAGGTCTGTCAGCCGAAGGAGAAACGCGAATAACAGAGCCTGCGCTTTCCCGAAACCATACCGAACTTATGCTTTCTGCAATGGGCGCGGATATTTGCTCAGATGGAACGACCGTTACCGTACGGCGAAGCGAGCTTACTGCTGTGGACGTATGCGTTCCGGGCGATATATCGTCTTCTGCCTTTCTTATAGGCGCAGGCGTCGTAACGGGTGGATGCGTAACGGTTAAAAACGTCGGATTGAACCCTACCCGCACGGGTATACTAGACGTGCTGAAAAGTATGGGTTGTATCATTACGATAGAAGACGAGCGTATGGGGGCGGAACGAAGCGGAACGCTGACGGTAAAGAGCGCGCCTCTTCGTCCTTTCAGAATAACGAAAGAAATCGTACCTTCGCTTATAGATGAAATTCCTTTGCTTGCGACCATAGCCTGCTTTGCAAACGGCGAAAGCGTAATAAGCGGAGCAGAAGAACTCAAAGTAAAGGAATCGGACAGAATAGCAACCACCGTAAAAATGCTCACCGCAATGGGCGGTGACGTAACGCCGACTGCGGACGGTATGATTATCCGCGGTAAGGGCGGACTTAAAGGTGGCGGAAAGGTATACGCGTGCGGAGATCACCGCATAGCGATGTCGGGAGCGATATGCGCTCTCGGTAGTGAACTGGGCGGAGAAATTGACGGCGCAGAAACCGCGTCAATAAGTTATCCGGGTTTTTGGGAGGCAATATGCTGAAATACGGCGTACTCGGTAGTGGAATAGGATATACGCTTTCGCCCAAAATCCACTCGATAGTATTTGATAAACTGGGCGTAAACGCCTCGTACGACGTAATCGACTTGCCCACAGACGGTTTGCCGTCAGAAATCAAACGCTTAAAAGACGAGTACGATGGCTTTAACGTGACCAAGCCTTTCAAAACGGAGATCATAAAACACCTTGACGAAGTGAAATGCTCGCTCGGCGCGGTAAATACGGTAAGGCGCGAAAACGGTACTTTCGTCGGCTACAATACCGACGTAAAAGGTTTTTACCTTTCGCTTACTCATATGACGGGAGAAATAAAAGGTCAGTCTATTCTCGTTCTCGGCGCAGGCGGAGCGTCTGAAGCGGTTATAAGCGCGCTCGTCACCGCAGGCGCAGACGTAAGCGTAAATAACCGAACGACGGTAAAGGCTGTTGCTTTGGCTGACAAATACCGGATCAAGGTCTGGAACGGGGAAAAACCCACCGTCATAATAAACGCGACTAGCCTTGGCCTTGACGGAATAAGCAATCCTTTACCAAACGGAGTGGATACGAGCGAGTGTAAGTACGCTTACGACCTTATATATAAGCCGTCCGAAACGCCCTTTATGACTTTTTGTAAAAAGGCAGGCGCAAAGGTAAGCAACGGTCTTGGAATGTTGGTATATCAGGCAATTCTTGCAGACGAGATATTTCTCGGACAAAGCCTGGACGTTGACGGCTTATACGAAGAGATTATGAAAATCATTGTGGAGTAATGTGAGAAATTATGAAAGTACTCATTATTAACGGCCCCAACCTGAATATGTTGGGAGCGAGAGAAAAAGAAATTTACGGCGAAACCACACTTGCGGATATGAACGCTGAAATTGCGAAAGAAATGCTTGCCTACGGCATTGAAACGGTATTCTACCAATCCAATATCGAAGGTGAAATTTGCGGTGCGGTACAACAGGTTAAATCCACTTACGGCGCGGACGGACTCGTAATAAACGCAGGAGCGTATACGCATTATTCCAGAGCAATAGGCGATGCGCTCGGATGCATAAAAGTTCCCAAAGTCGAAGTACATATTTCCAACGTCCACGCGCGTGAAGACTTCCGTCACGTTTCCGTGCTTGCGGATAATTGTAACGGCGTAATCTGCGGTTTCGGCTCTGACAGTTATAAACTCGCTTGCCTCGCGATAAAGGGTATTTATGACCGCGCAAAATAAACCCAATATATTTCTCGTCGGTATGATGGGAACGATGAAGACTTCGATAGGCAAACTGCTCGCCCAAACGCTGAGTATGACGTTTATTGATACCGACGATGAGTTTGAAAAGGAATACAGGCGTCGAATATCCGAAGTTTTCGCTCTTGAAGGCGAAGAATATTTCAGACGACGGGAAACGGAAGTCGTTAAACGCTCGGCAAAGTCGAAAAATGCCGTCATCTCGTGCGGTGGCGGAGTACCATTACGCGACGAAAACGTAACGGCGATAAAAGAAACAGGCGTTATCGTGCTTCTTACCGCAACCCCTGAGTGCATACTCCGTCGCACGCATGGGAGTGATAGACCGCTTTTGAAAGGCGGTGACCTTGAAAGAATAAAATTTATACTTGCAGAAAGAAAGGATCGTTATGAAAGTTGCGCCGATATAAAAATCGACACGACAGACTTGACTCCCGACCAATGCGTACCGAAAATTATAGAAATACTTGAGAAAAGGAAAGACAAAATGAAAGAACAGTCGCTTAAAGCAACGATAGACTCAATCAGAGTACTCTCCGCTGAAGCAATAGAAAAAGCCAAAAGCGGACATCCTGGCACGCCCCTTGGAGCAGCACCTATTATAGCCGAACTCTTTGGCAATCATTTAACGCACAACCCCATTAATCCTTCGTTTGAAGGCAGAGATAGATTTGTTCTCTCCGTGGGCCATGCATCGAGTATGCTGTATAGCACTTTGCACCTTTGCGGGTACGACGTGACCAAAGAAGACCTTACCACCTTCCGCCAATTAAACAGCAGACTGCCCGGACATCCCGAGTATGGCGTGACGGTAGGCGTAGAAACCTCAACCGGACCGCTTGGACAGGGAATAGCGAACGCCGTAGGTTTTGCTCTCGCTGAAAAGATTCTCTCCGCAAAGTACAATAAGCCCGACCTTGCGCTCGTAGATCATTATACCTACGCTTTATGCGGTGACGGTTGTATGATGGAAGGTATCAATTACGAAGCGTGCGCAATAGCAGGAGCGTGGAAACTCGGTAAGTTGATCCTTATTTACGACAAAAACGACATCACTATTGAAGGCGGTATTGCAGGAGTAGCCGACGAAGACGTTGCCAAGAGATTTGAGGCTCAGGGTTGGCGCGTAATCACGGGCGTGGACGGTAACGATCCTAAACGCGTAGGCGAGGCGCTTGCGCAAGCAAAAACGCCCAGCGATAAACCTACTCTTATAATCGCTCATACGACTATCGGTTACGGCTCGTCCAAAGCAGGCTCATCCGCGTCACACGGCGCGCCTCTCGGCGCGGAAGCGCTTGACGGCTTGAAGAAATATCTCGGCTGGACGGAAGAGCCCTTTACCGCAAAAGCGGAAACCAAAGAGTTCACCGACTTCGTAAAGGCAAGGGGAGAAAAAGCGGAAAAGGCGTATGATGCTCTCGTGGCTGAATATAAAAAAGTATACCCTAGCGACTACGCTTCGTATGAAAAAAATATGAAGAGCGAGCCTATCGACCTTTTATCTGATGAAGAATTCAGAAGTATTATTCCCACCGTCGACGATTCGACGAGAAATCACTCGGGCAAAATTCTCAATTATCTTGCAGGAAAGATAGAAAATCTTATCGGCGGTTCGGCAGATCTCGGCCCGTCCAATATGACTATTATGAAAGAACGCGGACATTTTTCTCCTGCTTCGCCCACGGGTACTAATCTCCACTTTGGCGTAAGAGAACAGGCAATGGCGTCAATTACGAACGGACTTTGCTTGCACGGCGGTTTCCGTCCTTACTGCGCAACTTTCTTCGTGTTTGCCGATTATATGAAAGGCTCGATACGAATGAGCGCGCTTATGGATATACCCAGTCTCTATATTCTTTCTCACGACTCAATAGGCGTAGGTGAAGACGGACCTACACATCAGCCTATCGAACAGCTCGTTATGCTCCGCTCTATTCCCAATCTCAGAGTATGGCGACCTTGCGACGGTATAGAAACAGCGTCTGCATACGCAGGATACTTAGCAAGTACTCACCCCACCGCAATAGTGACGAGCAGACAAAAACTCATCACTCAGGGCGGTAGCATAGACAAAGCGATACGCGGTGGATACGTTCTTGTCGGAGAGAACGAAACTCCTGACGTTATCCTTATGGGTACGGGAAGTGAAGTAGGGCTTTGCGTTACGGCGAGCAAACTTCTCAAAGAAAAGGGAATATCTGCAAGAGTAGTTTCCCTGCCTTGTATGGAAGAATTTGAAGCGCAGAGCGAAGAGTATAAAAACTCCGTACTTCCGTCCAATGTTCGCGCAAGAGTTGCAGTAGAAGCAGGCTCGTCGTACAGTTGGGGCAAGTACGTGGGCTTGGACGGCGTAACCATTTGCAAGGACGACTTCGGAGCGAGCGCGCCTGCAAACGTTCTCTTTGAATTATACGGCTTTACTGCGGAGAAAGTGGTTGAGTCTGCTCTTAAAACGATAGAAAAAACCAGATAAACGGAGGATTTATGAGCGTATTTTATGCTTTTCTTTCCAGAATGCGATACATTACCCGTTGGGGATTAATGCGTAATACCCGAGCCGAGAACGTTATGGAACACTCGGCAATCGTTGCTATGTTTGCTCACGCGCTCGCCGTTATTCATAACAAACAGGGCGGAAACGTGGATGAAAATAAAGTGGGTATGATGGCGCTTTTTCACGAAACGGGCGAAGTAATCACGGGCGACATGCCGACGCCGATAAAATATTTCAATCCTGAAATCACTTCGGCGTATAAGGCGATTGAAGCGGAAAGCGAAACGAAATTACTTTCTTCTCTACCCGAAGAAATCGAAAGGGAAGTGACTGAACTCGTAAGCGGTGGCAATGACGTGGAAAAACGTCTTGTCAAATATGCCGACACATTGTCCGCTTACGTCAAGTGTCTGGAAGAAGTCAGTCAGGGCAACGCCGAGTTTAGAGAAGCGGAAATTTCGACCAAACGTAAATTAAAAGAATACGGCTCAAAGGAAGTTGATTATTTTATGGAAAGGTTCGTCACTCCGTTCGGCTTGTCGCTTGACTTGTTAAGTAAGGAATTAAATTAATGGATTACTAAAATAAAAAAACGGTGAAAATTTTCATCGTTTTTTTATTTTTTTGAAAATTTTTATAAAAGTGGACACCCGTATGTCCACATATATGGTGTATAATAAAAGAAAAACAGAGGAAAAAACTATGATAGCAAAAGTACACCCCATTGAAAAAATAATAAAAATGTGCAGACCGAACGAACTTAAAATAATACTTATTTCGCCTAAGCCTGTTGAAAATATTCCTTCCGAATATATGTTTTACGGTCAAGCGATCACCAACGGAAAATTAGCCCTTGCCGTACTGCGTGACGTTTGTGACGAAGTAGGCAGAAGAAAGAAAAACGGACTCGTCTTGCCTCGATTGATAGTCAGCATAGACGACGTGCGTTCGCTTTCCGCAATCGCTCCCGACGGCGAAGTATCCTATCTTCTCCGCTTATTGAATAAACACGGAGAAGACTGCGGAGTAGAACTCGTCACAAACGTAGCGTAACGCTGTCAGGGAAAAGGTCTTAATATTAAAAAATTAAACAAATGATTGAAATGTTGTAAGAAATTTATTTCAAAGAAAAACGTAAAGCCACGACGCAAGTCGTGGCTTTATGTTTTGCTATATACCAAAATCTTTTTCGTTTACTCCATAAAAGCAGGGGAAATATCATAATTTCTGTCTCTCGTCAACTCTTTTACAAACAACGCTCTTATATATCCCTTGTCCGTCGTCGTAGAATGGACGAAAAACTTTTTGCCGTAATAATACCTTGCGAGATTATAAAACCTCGTGTTCGTATGTAATGCAACCGCTTTGAATTTGTTTTCTAAGCAGAAATCGAGCGCGGTGGCAAGCAGACGACTTCCAACGCCGACATTTTTGATGTCGGGACGAACGCCGAAACGATAAACGTACGCAAGTTCGTTCGTCAAGGTCTTTATTCTGATTGCTCCAATCAGCTTGCCTTTGCTTGTTACGGCAACGTAGACCGCGCGCTTGGAAATATCCTCCAAAATATCGTCAATAGTTTCGGTAAGCGCGTGAAGTTTATAATCATTGCCGATTTCTTTCAAATATCCTTCGAACGCCAAATGCATAATTTCTTGAATCTGGAGCGCATCGTCGGGTATGGCGTATCTTATATTATAAGTGAGTTTTTCCATATAATTTATCCTTCGTCAACCGTAAAATCAATCCTTCATCAAAAGATACATAACTGCTTTTTGCGCGTGAAGTCTGTTTTCTGCTTCTTGGAAGATCCAGGACTGAGGACTTTCCATAACCTCATCCGTAACTTCTTCGCCACGGTGAGCAGGCAAACAATGAAGGAAAATTGCATCGGGATTCGCCTTTTTCATCATCTCGGCGTTAACCTGTAAAGGCATAAGCGACGCTTCTTTGACAGGATCTTTCGCTTGTCCCATAGAGAAGAATACGTCGGTATAAACAGCATCTGCTCCCGAAATAGCTTCGTCTACGTCACTCGTTACGGTTACTTTGCCTTTACCGAACGCGCCTTTTCTTGCCATTTCAACGAT
>JAFXKH010000063.1 GCA_017531795.1 Clostridia bacterium | reverse complement strand
TGGGACTTATTGCGTCTCCTGCTTTCGTTACGCTCGCAGTTCGACCTCTCGCGCCGGCGCACAAAAAAAGAACAGACCTATTGGTAAAAAATAGACTTGCCGGTGGTCAGGGTAAGGATTTTTTGTGCCTGCAAAAAATCCTTGGCGTTCGCATTGCTTTGCAATGCTCGGCTGAGCGAATTCCTCGCGCTTGGGACTTATTTCGTCTCCTGCTTTCGTTACGCTCGCAGTTCGATCTCTCGTGCCGGCGCAAAAAAAAGAACAGACCTATTGGTCTGTTCTTTTTTTGGTGCCGGTTGTCGGGGTCGAACCGACACGGTATCGCTACCACTGGATTTTGAGTCCAGCGCGTCTGCCAATTCCACCACACCGGCTTATTTTACCTTGCGAGAGATATAATACCACACTTGAAGGCAAAAGTAAAGCATATTTAGATAATTTTTGCGCCAATAGAACGAAGAACATTCTCCGCCTTATCGGGAGTTAAGGTCTTGAATCCTATCTGCGCGTGACCGTTTGCGCTTGCGAACGAATAAAGATATTCGATATTGATACCTGCGTCGTACATGGAAATAAGAATATCTGCGAGCGCGCCGGGGGTATCGGGAACTTCTACGCCAATGAGTTCTACCATTGATGCTACGAAGCCTGCGCTCTTGAGCGCAACGAGCGCTTTTTCGTTGTCGTCGGTAATTATGCGAAGAATACCGAACTCCTTCGTATCCGCAATGGACATTGAGCAAAGGTTTACGCCTGCTGACTTAATCGTTTTGCAACATTCGCTTACTCTGCCCTCTCTGTTTTCCAAAAAAACTGCGAGTTGTTTAATCATAATATTTCCCTCCTTATTTTTTACGCAAATCGGTAAGGCGTTTGCTCTTGCCTTCAAATCTCGTTATCGTTCCCGGAGAAACGAGTTTTATCTTTGCACCTACGCTGAGCGCGGAAGCCATCTCTGCTTTAAGCTTTTGTTGAAGATTTTCTATACCGGCTACGTTATCAAGCGCAAAGTTGGGTGAAAGTTCTACCGCTATTTCCATTACGTCAAGGTTGTTTACTCTGTCTACGGTGATATGATAATGAGGTTCAACGTTAGGGTTCTGAAGAAGTACGCTCTCGATCTGTGACGGGAATACGTTTACGCCACGGATAATGAGCATATCGTCGCTTCTGCCCGTAATCTTGTTGAGTTTAACCGTCGTTCTTCCGCAAGGGCAAGGATCGTTATTAAGGCTGGCGATATCTCTCGTACGGTAACGAAGAAGAGGCATACCTTCTCTGTCCAGCGTGGTAATAACAAGTTCGCCTTCTTCCTTATATCCAATCGGTTCAAGCGTGTTAACGTCCACGATTTCAGGGAAATAATGGTCTTCCTGGAAATGCATACCCGTCTTATACTGACAGTCACTAGCAACGCCCGGTCCGCAAATCTCACTAAGTCCGTATATATCGCACGCTCTTATGCCCAGACGTTTTTCAATATCCGCGCGCATTTCTTCCGTCCACGTTTCCGCGCCGAAGCAACCGCCTTTGAGTTTGATATCCACGCCCGGTTTCAAGCCCATACGCTCCATTTCTTCGGTAAGATATATTATGTAAGAAGGCGTACAGCAAATGATATCCGCGCCAAAATCTACGAGCAATTGTATCTGCTTCTGCGTATTACCCGCGCTTGCAGGCACGCATACCGCACCGAGCTTTTCCGCCGCGTAATGCATTCCAAGTCCGCCCGTAAAAAGTCCGTAACCGTAAGACACGTGTACTATACTTTCTCTGTCCGCGCCTGCCATAACGAGTGAACGCGCCGCGCATTCCGACCAAGCGTCAATATCGTGCTGAGTATGACCGGAAACGGTAAGTTTGCCCGTCGTTGCGCTTGATGCGTGCAAACGTACGAGATCGCGACGGGACGCCGCCATCATACCGAAAGGATACGAGTCGCGCAAATCCTGTTTTGTAACGAAAGGCAATTTCGGTAAGTCTTTGATAGATTTGATGTCGGACGGTTTCAGTTTTATTGCATCCATTTTTTCGCGGTAAGGTTTCTGGTTTTCATAAACGTACTTAACCGCTTTGACGAGTTTTTCCGACTGCAACACGAATTTTTGGTCGGCGCTCATCGTTTCAAGTTCTTTCTGAAAATAATCCATAGTCGTCTTTCCTTATTGTTTATGTTTTCAGGTATGATTTTAAAGCGTAATTTATTATTATTTTACACGTTCGTAGCCGAGCGCAAACGCCTTTAAGTTCACTTCTTTGAACTTCTCGGGTACGCAAGCAATAATAGCCTCTTCCATAGCCGTTTTATCAAAGTCAAACAAACGGCACAGCGCGCCGAGCATTACTACGTTCGCAGATTTTTCATTTCCCGCTTCTCTCGCAATATCCGCGGCGGTAATGAAATACGCGCGATTTATTTCACTCAACATTTTTTCCTTCAAGCCTTCGGGATACTGAATCGCGCCCGTAATACAAGGCATCGGAAGAATCTTGGTGTCGTTTACGAGAAGCACGCCGTTCTCTTTGAGATAATGCTTTACTCTCGATGCTTCGAGCATTTCAAAGGCTATTACGATATCCGCCGAGCCTTCCCAAATGACGGGAGAGTGTATCTTTTCACCGATACGAACGTGTGTGGTAACGCTTCCGCCACGCTGACTCATACCGTGTACTTCGCTGAGTTTACAGTCCTGTCCGATTATCTGAGCGTATTTTCCGAGTACCTTGCTCGTAAGGAGAGTTCCTTGTCCGCCTACGCCGGCAATAAGAATATTCTTCATATTATTTGCCCTCCTTGTCTATCGTGATACTTCCGAAAGGACATACTTCGGCGCATACTCCGCAACCTACGCATTGAACGGGATCAATAACGATACCCTTATCCGTTTTGCGGATTGCTGGGCAACCTATCTTCATACACTTACCGCAATTACGGCAAGCGTCTACTTTCGCTTTGGGCTTGGGCGCTTTACTGAGAAGCACACAGGGGCGTTGCGCTATTATTACGCTGACTTCTTCGGAAGCAATCGCATTTTTTATAGCCGTTTCCACGCCGTTTAAGTCGTACGCATCCACTACGGCAACGTCCTTAACGCCACAAGCGTGGCAGAGATCGTCTAATAATACGGCGGGAGCAGGCTCGCCCTTTATGTTCTTTCCCGTTGCAGGGTGCTGTTGATGTCCCGTCATACCCGTCGTTGAGTTGTCAAGTATAATCAACGTCAGTCCGCTTTTATTGTATACGGCGTTGATAAGTCCGGTTATACCGCTATGTAAGAAAGTGGAGTCGCCGATTACCGCAACGTTGTTACTGCTCGCTCCGAGCGCCTTTTTGAAGCCGTGAGCCATAGTAACCGAACCTCCCATGCAAAGCACGGTATCTACCGCAGAAAGAGGGGGTTGCGCGCCGAGCGTATAACAACCTATATCTCCGTTTACGGTAAGTTTGAGTTTGTTCAAAATATAGAACACGCCTCTATGCGGACATCCTGCGCACATTACGGGAGGACGAGGGGGCGTGCGGTCGGGCACGGGAGTGACCGTCCTTTCAAACTTCTCCAAAATTTTAGCGACGGAAAGTTCGCCCTGAAGGGAGAATATATCTTTGCCTCTACATTTTATACCCGACGCTTTGAGTTGCTTTTCAATAAAAGGCTCGAGTTCTTCAATGACAAAAAGTTGGCTGACTTTCTTTGAGAATTCCTCTATCGCCTTGATGGGAATAGGATGAATAGTGCCGATTTTGAAAACGTTGGCGGTTGGAAGCGCTTCTTTTACGTATTCGTAAACAACGCCCGAACAAACCACACCAATACGCGAGCGTGAAGTATACTCCGCGCGATTTATTTCCATACCGTTTACCGCTTCGGCAAGTTCACAGTCACGTTCTTCAACTATGCGATGACGGATGATAGCGTTCGCAGGCATCATTGCGTATTTCGCCACCGATTTTTCGTAAGGACGGATTGCGACTTCTTCTCTGTCGCAAAGTTCTACGAGCGAACGGGAATGCGCCACTCTCGTCGTCAGTCTCAAAATAACGGGGGTATCGTATTTTTCGCTGATTTCAAAAGCAAGTTTAACAAACTCTTTCGCTTCTTGCGCATCGCTCGGTTCGAGCATAGGGACGTGCGCGCTTCTCGCATAAAAACGGGAATCCTGTTCGTTCTGCGAGGAGTGCATACCCGGATCGTCGGCAACGACTATTACGAGTCCTGCGTTTATGCCCGTATAAGCGACGGTAAAGAGTGGATCGGCGGCAACGTTAAGCCCGACGTGTTTCATACACGCCATTGCTCTTGCGCCTGCTACTGCCGAACCTACCGCAACTTCTACCGCAACTTTTTCGTTGGGTGCCCACTCGGAGTAAATCTCGTCGTACTTGGCAATGCTTTCGGCTATTTCTGTACTCGGAGTTCCAGGATAAGCCGAAAGAACGCGAACGCCTGCTTCGTACGCTCCGCGCGCCACCGCTTCATTTGTAAGCATCAATTCTTTCATGTATTTCACCTTAAAAAATAATTTCCGATTAGTAAGTTCTGAGATCTGTTACGCGTTTTGCCTTACCGTCAAAGCGTTTAAGCGCCATATGATCTACGATAGTAAGTTTTACGTCTATTTGGAGTACCGTTTTAAGCGCGTTTTTAATTCTTCTCGAAAGCGATTCGATTGCTCCGTAATCTCCGATAATTTTTTCATCAAGAAGTTCGACCTTAACTTCAAGTTTGTCCTTATAGTCCTCTCTCGTAACGACTATTTCATACGACGCTCCGATTTCAGGGAAAGTGAGAAGCACGCCTTCTATCTGCGAAGGGAATACGTTTACGCCCTTTATGATGAGCATATCGTCCGTTCTTCCTCTGAGTTTCGCCATACGCGCGGTCGTTCTTCCGCAAGCGCAGGGAGAGTAGTCTATCTTCGTAATGTCCTTGGTACGGTAACGTATCATAGGCATTGATTTCTTCGTAAGAGTAGTAAGCACGAGTTCGCCATACTCACCGTCTTCAACCGGTTGTAAAGTGTCGGGAGAGAGAAGTTCGGAATAGAAGTGGTCTTCGTTTATGTGCATTCCGCATTTATGTACGCATTCACCCGATACGCCCGGTCCTATAATCTCGCTCAGTCCGTAGTTGTCGGTGGGCATGAGATGGAGTTTACGCGCGATTTCTTCGTGCATTGCATCCGAACTTGCTTCGCTACCGAACATACCGACGCGGAGTTTGAAGTCTTCGGGCTTATAACCGAGTCGCTCCATTTCTTCGGCTATGCGGAGAGCGTACGACGGGGTACATACTATCGCTGTGGTTTGCAAATCTTTCATCAACATTATTTGACGCTCGGTATTGCCCGTGGAAGCGGGTATTACTGCCGCGCCTATTCTTTCCCAACCCTGATGAAGTCCAAGCGCGCCCGTAAAAAGTCCGTATCCGAAACATATCTGCACGATATCGTCACTTCTTCCGCCTGCGGCTACGACCATACGAGCCACACACTCCGTCCAGATTTCCATATCTTCTTTCGTGTATACTACGACGGTGGGTTTACCACTCGTTCCGCTGGATGCGTGTATACGCGCTATTTCGGACGTGGGCACGGAAAGAAAACCGTAAGGATAATTATCTCTCAAATCCTGCTTCGTCACAAAAGGCAATTTTTCAATATCTTTGAGCGTTTTTATATCCGAAGGTTTTACGCCTGCTTCGTCGTACTTTTTCTTGTAAAAAGGTACGTTGTCGTAAGCGTACGCCACCATTTGTTGAAGTCTTTCCAGTTGGAGCTTGCGCATTTCCTCGCGCGACATTTTTTCTATTCTTTCGTCGTATATCATTATTTTACCCTACTATTATTATTCAAAAATCTTTTTCGGCAAATCTTTCACAAAACCGTTAAAACGACAAACGCAAAGAACTGCGCCATCGTCTGCTGTAACCGTTACGTCGCAAACGGTATTATGACCTTTGCGCAATAATTCGGTCGCGGTTGCCGTTATGCGTGACGAACCGACAGCATTTACGTATGAGATATTTCCGTTTTGCGTGACCGTTATGGGGTGTTTGTAATTTTCAAGCACTGCGAAAGCAAAGTCAGCAATGGTATACAGCATACCGCCCTGCACCGTGCCGTTAGCGTTCAGATGACGCTCAGTTATTTCTGCGCTGACAACGGCTTTGTCGTCGTCTACCGATACGATTTCTATACCTGCGTACGTCACGAATTTATCTGCCTGAAAAAATTTACGGACTGCTTCAATGTTTTTCATACTCATATTAGTATAGCACAGTTTTTTTATTAAAGTCAATATTATATAAATAATGAATAAAAATTTATTAAAAACTATTTTTATCCAATCTGCGTTATCTCAAACAAAAAAACTGACAAATTACCTTAATTTGTCAGTTTTTCACAAGGTCATAATACTTCTTTTTCGTAAGTAAACATAGTGTCAAAAATTCGTTTCCCATCGCTATTGACAGCCGATACGCAATATACGCCGTCGCCGATTTCTTTGCGGTACAGTCGCAGTTCGTCGCCTTCGTAACTCTGCGCCTTAAAGACGATTTCAAACGAAGTCAGGCGTTTGTCCTTTAATTCGGCAAGGGTGAATACGTCCTGAGCCAGACGAACGTACGCGATGTTATTGACGTGCATATTCATATCCAGATCGGATACTCTCGTTGTATAAGCATATACGAAGTCCTGCTCAGTATACTCGGGAGCGAAGTTCGTATACTCACCTGCCACTCTGCCCTCGCGGTGCTCCAAATCCATAGGATAACCCGTTTTTGCAGGACGACGGGGCATTCCGCGGTCTTTATCGAGAATTACCCACTCGCTGGACACTCTTGCAAAGACTTGCCCGTTATGACGAAGCAGACATTCTCTTTCCATACGCACGAGCCCCGGCGCAAGCGGATATGTTTCCACTTCTATTACGTCACTCCAATCGGGCATTTGCTCCATATCTACGCGCAAACGGGTAATAATCCATATCGCCTTATATTCATCCCAAATCTTCTTACCGTCTATGCCCATTTCCTGAGCGTGATAAAATGCTTCGCTTTGTGCGTGGCGTAAGAGAGCGCAAAGAGTGTATTTTTTGTTATAATCGACGGTATAACTTGATACATCGTGAGTTTTTATGAAAGTATTTTTCAAGATCCACCTATCCCATCATATATATTTTTTACGGTAAAATTCCTGCAAGTGAAAGCGCGTAAAGTACGGCAAAGACAACGGCAAGTCCACCGTAAACAAATACCGTAGGGCGTACAAGCGATTGTTTCGTAACGAATTTGCGAACTACAAACTCCGAAAGAAAAGCGAGTATCCATATCATTGATACTTTGTCGTAAATGTTTCCGCCGAGAAGTAGAGCAATTACTCCTAACGCAACCACCAAGCAAACCATACCAAGCACGATAATAAGACCGCTCCACTTTTTCAAAAAAGAAAGAACGACGCCTTTTTTCTGCTCTATCCTATCATTGTCCAAAGCAGGTTCGGTTTCGTTCTCAGTTATGTCGAGCGGAGAAGAATTTTTCTCCTCCGAGCGCAATATTTCGTTTTCGTTTTCTTTTTTCACCTTGCTTTACCTCTGTATGATTATACATCAACGAGCCGTTTTAGTCAAGCAAGTTTACGATGCCTTTTTCTCTTCTACAATGCTTTCGGATTTTTGTAATTCTTCCAATTCTTCGGGCGTTACTTTTACGTAACGGACTCTGTCATAGTCCGATTCCTTCGCTCTTTCTACCATTGCGTTATAGCACTCGTCACGCAGTTTCTTTCTGTTCTCGGCAGGCGAAAGAGCCGGATCGGGATAAAACGGTCCGTCCACGTATACTATGCAACGCGGAGTTTTTCTGATTTTGCGTTTTTTAAGCACGGTGGTCGTGCAGAACACAGGCGCGCCAAGCATAGACGGATAAAGGAAAGAATCGTCTTTGAAGGGACGTATGCCCGTATACATAGGCCAAAGATGGGCTTCGGGGTAAATCACTATCGCGCGTTTTTGACTGATACGCGTTTTTATGGCTTTTGTGAAATTACGGAATCCCGTCGTGCACGAAGGTGTCGGTAACGCCCCAAGCATAACAACGAGATTCTTTATAAAAGGTATGCTCGTCGTATCGGGATGAACAACTATGTACGCCTTGCGTGGAAACGCAACGATATTGGGATGAAAGGCATCGCCAAGCGTAACTACGTGATTGCCATAAATAAAAAACCCTTTACCTTTCGCCTGTTTTATTGCCTTGCGGTTAACGTATTTCGTGCCGTAACGTACTTTGCATATTAACCAAGCAATCGGACGAACGATAATATGATAAAGTATAAACTCTACAAATCGCCATATCGGGTTGGTATGTATATATTTAAAATCCGAAGGAGTAAGTTTTGTTTTTATATTACCGCCGGCAAAATCGTCGTTAATTTCGTCGGTATAATAATTGGTCTTAACCTTCATTTGAAACTTCCTCTCCAATATATATTTCTTGGGCGCGTTTTTTCTCCTCGATAACGCGTATAAACATCTCTTCCATTTTATCCATGCAGTCGGAAGCAAATTCTATACTGCTGTGAGTCGCATAATACTTTGCGCACTCTTCTCGCTCGTCAGGATGTTCAATCCAATAATCAATGCGTTTTGCAAGGTCTTTTGCGTTACCCGTTTTGAAAAGATTGCGCTCGTCACGGGCAAGGTCTTTGGGCGCGGCGCGATCGGAATCGGCAACGACGATAGCATTACCCATATGCGCGGCTTCAAGTACGGCAATGCCTTCAAGCTCGGCTACCGCCGTATGCACGTAAAGGTCGGCGTAAGAAAGGATATTTCGCATACTTTCGCGAGAGAAAAACGCCAATTGCGCGTCTACGCCATAACGCTTTGCAATGCGCGCGAACTTATGGTCAAGTATGCCTTTCCCTGCGAGAATAAGACGAATATTATCTCTGTATTTGCTCTTGCCTACCGCTTTGATCAGGACGTCCTGACACTTCTCGCGCGCGTATCTGCCCGTGGAAACGATAACGAATTTATCTTTTACGTCATCGGGTTTCTCCGTGTTCCCCGGAACGAAATGCTCGGCTACTCCGTTGCTTATTACTACGCCTTTCGTCAGCGAGGTTTTTCTTTCAAAAAGGTCGCGTATAAACTGTGACGGATAATGCACGCAATCCACTTTTCCGAAAACCTTTTTATGATACAAGCGATATACAAAATTATTCAAAGGCATAAGGTTTTTCATGCAGACGTACGCAGAAAAGTTTTCCGCCTGACAATGAAAACCTGCCGTAACGGGTTTGCCTATTTCATTACAAATTCTTACTGCCGTTTTTGTAAGCGCGAAAGGAAGCATACAATGAACTACGTCAGCCTCGTCAATCGCTTTTCTAACAATGGATTCCACGGGCTTAGCAAGAGTTACTCCTACGTGACGAACGTACCCGTTGAACGGTCCAAACGAACGGTTGGGACATACGAAATAACCGTCGTTGCCTTTTTTGTCCTGATCGGCGCAAAGGATATTTACGACGTGACCTTTTGCGCGCATACTGCGAGCCAGATTCATCGTCGTAACCGTCGTTCCGTTATTTTCCTCCCCGAGGACGTCGCACACCAAAGTAATGTTCAAAAGATCGTCTCCTGTTTTGTAATCCTTTCAGTAAATTATATTATTATATACGGTTTTTTACAAGAGAATTGCAAAAATAACAATTCTTCGCAGAGTAGAATTTGCCGATTTTTGTCACCCTGCGAGAGAATTTTTTATATTTTAGCCTTATTTTGCTTGTTTTTTATAATAGTATATCAAATTGCTTCCAAAATGTAAACGCTTATTTGCTTACGATACCAAAATTTAATACACTTTTAATGATTTGCATAATTATTTCTCACATAGTACTTTGACCTTTTCGACAAATTGCGTGAATAATATTGCTATGAGCCTTTCGACAAATTGCGTGAGTAATATTACTATGAGGGTTTCGACAAATAACAAAAAACATTGCTGTGGAAACGAAAGGCGAATTTTATAAGTCCACGAGAGAAATCAGTTCGGCAAGTTCGTTTACGCCCAAGTCAAAAGCAACCTTTTCTTCCTGACTTAAATAAAGTGGCAAAGTATCTTCTATTCCCCTTCTCCCGA
>JAFXKH010000062.1 GCA_017531795.1 Clostridia bacterium | reverse complement strand
CATAGTTACTCCTTTTGAGTGTTTTTATAAACGTCGACCGCAAAACTTCGGCAACGAATTGTCTTGTTTGTGCTTTTATCCCCTTTTGGTTCGCTTCGTTCTCGCAACCGAAGAAAGCGTATATCGCAAATTCTACACGAGCTTTAATCGCTTTAGTTTGTCCAAAGCATCAGAACACGACAAACTCGACTTGGAGCATATTACCAACAGGTATAAAAATCTGTTAAAAATGGGGGTGTAAAGCCATAAGGTATATTTCACTCGTGAAGATACTCTACGTTTTTGATATCTTCGATAAAGATTTCCGCACTAACACGTAAAAGATTGGAATAAATTCGCAACATTTTGCTGCTTGCAAAATTGCAATTATATTCCAAAGATACGTCGAACGGGGATTTTTTCAGCAAACCAATAAACTTTTTCAACGAAATTTTTTTGTAAGCACCGCCTTTTTTTGCAATCAGAACGTAAATAAAATCTTCAAGGGGAATATCATCTCTATCTATTTCATAAACAATCTGACAGTTTTTCATTTGTTCGAGTTCTTTTCCGCTGTCATCTGTGGTCCAATAACCTTGAGAAAAGTTTAGTATGATTGTATTTTCTCCTAATTTCAATTCACTTATTTGGCTATCGTGTAGTTCGTAATTCATATATTCTCCTTTCTCGCAAGACAAACAATAGTTTCGATATGGAACATAAGACCATAAGGTATATATTTGGAGTTACAAAAAAATCTTGACAATTTCAATTTTTCCGATAATATGACTGTTGAAATTTTCAAGCTCTTCCGCAGGTATCCAAAGTTCTTGATGATAAGAGGCTCCTACGGTTTGCACCTCATATGCGGAAATATAATCATCATCAACTTCAAATCGTGTTACATATCCCTTGTAGCCCGAGTCAGCATCTTTTGTGTTCCATTTTTCGGCTATTTCTTCAGCATAGCGTTGATTCAAAACAGGATAAAAAATTGGTTGCCAATCAAGTCTCGGTGGAAATTTGGAAAACCCACTTTGTTCAATAAGTTCTTTTTCTTTTTCACCAACAGGTCTGAATAAAAGCATACTATCTCCTTTCGATATGATAAGCATTACTGATATAAAACGCCCCTTTGCGTTTTGCAGACATTTTTAAGCAGATTTTGCCTCATTTTCGTTTGAAACAAACGACGGACTCGACATGTGATGTCTGCGGGAACATATCAAAGGGTGTGACACTTGTGACGGAATAGTTTGTAAGAAGGGCTACGTCGCGAGCAAGCGTGGAGGGATTGCAGGAGACGTAAAGAAGGTCGTTCGCTCCGCAGTCGTTTACCGCCGATATTACTTTTTTATCACAACCGCTACGAGGCGGATCGAGAACAATAAGCGCGTTGCTTTGCTCGGCGTTTTTGAGCAGTTCGGGCAAGACTTCGGCGCAGTCACCACAGACGTTTTCCACGTTCATAATGCCTTCTCTCGCCATTAGTTCATTTGCCGATGCAACGGCAACGCTTTCAATTTCCACGCCTATGGTGCGTTTACCTATGCGTGAAAGCAACGCCGTCAGCGTGCCACCGCCACTATACGCGTCTATTATTAAGTCGGGGTTTATTTCCTTCGCTTTATCGAGGACTGCGGTATAGACCTTACGCATAACGCCGTTATTTACTTGCATAAAGCCTTTTGGATGAACGGTGGTAGTCAGTCCAAGCACGTCAACTTGCGACTGTACTCCACGCGCGAGAATCGTTTCGTCGCCAAGGATTACGTTGTTTCGATTATTGTTGACGTTCAGCCAGAGTTCGTCAGTAACGAGTCCCGTTTCGTCCATTGCCCAAAGCAATTTACGCACGTTTTTGCGAGTGAGCACGACGGTTAAGGATAATTTACCCACGTCACGAAGCACGAAATGTCTGAGTTCACCCTTGCCCTTTTCTTCGTCGTAGGGCTGAAAATGGTTGGCAAGTATTTTAAGTTTGGGCAAGACTTCCCTTATTCTGTCCGATTGAAGCGGACAGTCGTCAATTTCGACTATACGGTGCGAGTTTTTAGCAAAAAGTCCTACCTGCGCGCCGTTCTTTCCACGACGAACGGGAAGTGAAAGTTTATTCCTATACCCATAAGTCAGGTCGCTCGGCGTTACGGCGTTTGCAGAAATATCAAAGCGCGCTATTTTATGAAAGGCGTCTTCGACTTGGCTTTTTTTGAAATCAAGTTGCGCCCCGTCTGACATATGCTGAATATCGCATCCACCGCATTTGCCAAAGTACGGACAGCGTGGCTTTACTCGCTGGGCCGACGGTTGTACAACTTCCAACAATTTCGCTACGACGAAACTTGACTTGACGAGAATAACGTGCGCCCGTATCTTTTCTCCGGGAAGCGCGCCGTCAATGAAAACGGGGACGCGACCAAGTCTTGCCACGCCCTCGCCCTTATATCCAAGCGACTCTATCGTCACTTCTATCTTGTCGTTCTTTTGAATATCCACTTTATTCCTCTTACGTAGTAGCCGTTTAATCGGGCTCGGTGAGTTCTTTGGGTTTATAGCCGTTAAAGAGTTTTTTGAGAAGCACGGGAGTAAGAATAGACGAGAATAGTATGAGCATAACCGTCATTATCATCAAGTCGGAGGGTATTATCCCGGCTTCAATGCCTTTGTTTGTTACTATGAGCGCGACTTCGCCACGAGCCATCATTCCGACTCCGCTTATGCCTGCCTCTCGCCACGAGCCACCGCTTGCTTTGAGTACTGCTCCGCATCCGATTATCTTGCCGAGTAGACCAACGGCAACGAACAAGAACGAGAAGAGTATCAACCAACCCGACATACCCGCAAAATCCATATTTATTCCTATTGAAGCGAAGAATACAGGGCCGAATACCATATAGCTGTTTATTTCCACTCGCCGTTCGGTATATACCGCCATACGATTGACGGTGGAAAGGAGTACGCCTGCAAGATACGCGCCCGTAATGTCTGCGACTCCGAAAATGGTTTCGGCAGTAAATGCATACATGAAACCCGTTGCAAGACCGAGTATGGGCAAACGGTGAGTGTTCGGCCATTTCTTATCCATCCATTTGAACAGATAATGCAAGCCGATGCCTACGCCAATTGCGACGACGAAGAATGCGATTATCATAATAATCGTACCCCACCATTGGCTCTTAAACCAATCGAAACCGCTTGCGTCGAGTGACGTCGTAGTGCCGAGACTAGTGACAACTGAAAGCACGACCATACCGATAACGTCGTCTATAATGGCTGCGGACACGATGGTAGTGGCTATTTTCGTGTGTATTTTGCCCAATTCCTTGAAAACGGAAACGGTTATCGCAACGCTCGTAGCCGTGAGAATCGCGCCTACGAAAACGCCTTGAATAACGCTCTCAAAACCCGAAATAACTCCGCTTGAAATAAACGGGAGAGATACGAGCAGACCAAACACAAGTGGTATGGAAACGCCTGCAATCGCAATAAGCGTGGCTATCAAACCCGTCTTTTTCAAATCGTCTACGTTGGTATTTAAGCCGGCGGTAAACATTATCATTATCACGCCGATCTTTGAAAATACGTCAAGCACGGTAAAGTTATCCCTACCGTCCAGGACGAACTCGTCAAGTTTGATTAAACTTGCCGTACTTTCGCTCGAAAATCCTATTACTGAAAAACCGAGCATTCCAAAGATTGCCGGGCCTATAAGCACACCTGCAATAATATATCCCAGAACTTGAGAAAGTCCGAAATACCGACAAAACATTCCACTTACTTTAGTGGAAACCATAATTATCGCTAAGGCTAATACGAAGCCCAATATTCCATTAAACATAATCTTATTTACGTCCGTTTGCACGTCGGACGTTCTTGGCGCTCATCTGTTTCATCAGGACAGACTCTTCCACGCGCTAAGGTTCTCCTTTTTCGTGTTACTCTCCCCTTGTCAATAATTTCTTCTTATAGTATATTCTCCTTATTTAAGCAACGATATCTGGCGTTCCATATCGCGTTTTACGTCACGATCTTTTATCGTTTGTTTTTTGTCATACGACTTCTTTCCTTTTGCGAGCGCAATCTCCACTTTTACTCGTCTGCCTTTGAAGTACATTTTCAAAGGGATTACCGACCAGCCCTTTTCTCTTGACTTACCTATCAGCCTGCGAATTTCGTATTTGTGCATAAGCAGTTTACGGCTTCTGAGTTCGTCGGGCGGAAAGATAGTTGATTTGTCATAAGCGGAAATGCGACAGTTTTTCAAGAAAATTTCGGTGTTTTCAACAAAACAAAAAGAATCGCGCAGATTGACTTTACCGAGGCGAACTGATTTTACTTCGCTCCCGACTAGTTCTATCCCCGTTTCAAACTTTTCGATTATCTCATAATCAAAGTACGCCTTTTTGTTTTCAATAACGACCATATTCATATTATACTACTTTATTTTTATATTTGCAAACACTATAAGCCACTTAAGAATTATTTTATTCCCTACAAAAACACGGCATCGCAATTTCTTACGATACCGTGCCTTAATAAGGTTTTTATCTTTGGTCTTTATTGAGGAATACTTTGTTGATTATTGCGGACACGAGTGAAATTACTCCGCCGGCGATAAATACGTACAAGTAAGAAGAAATCTCTCCCCCCATATCTACAAGATATAATATTGCGGGTACGGCAAAAATAATCACGGAAATAAAGAAGGTTATTGTTTTTTTGAGCACGCTCTTATCTTCATAACCGTCGAACTTGAAAGTAGAAGCAAAGCGGTGCGACGTTGCGCTGATAAAGTTGGGCAATGAGAAGATAAAGGTTATTAACGCCGAGAGCATAGTAATCACGTATGCAAAATTAGGCATTTCCATATTGTTCGCTACGATATGAGCAATGAAAAGGCTTAACGGCTGATTGCCCATCGATTCGCCTACAATGGTAAGCGGGAAGAACAGGAAGGCTACGACTCCGCCTGCAAGAACGCCAAGATTGGATATGAATTTCATTATTGAGCCAGCCTTGATAAAACGCTTTCCTGCAAAGAAT
>JAFXKH010000009.1 GCA_017531795.1 Clostridia bacterium | reverse complement strand
TAAACTCGGATTATACGTTTGCGGTCTTTCGATAGTAATCGGGCATATATATCCCGTATTTATGAAGTTTAAGGGCGGAAAGGGAATTGCTTGTATTCTTGGAATAGCATTGCTCGCTCAACCGATAGTGACGATAATTACGTTTGCGGCGGGTTTACTTTTTATTCTGTTTTTCAAAATCGGAGCGTTGGGTTCTTTCCTTATGATACTCACACCGAATATTTACGAACTTATTATGCTCGGCGGTAATGACTTGGCGGTAAGCGCGCTTATTTTCGTTATAATCGCATTGGCGACCTTTGCGCATAGATCAAATATTGTCAGAATGTTTACGGGCAGAGAAAACCGTACCGTTTTCTTCCCGAAAAAGAAAAAATCCGAAAGTAAACCTGAAATTACGAAAGAGGAATTATGATACATAGTAGAAAAGCAAGCTTTATAGCAATCGCTATTATTTATTTATTGGCGAGCGCGATAGGCATAGTATTGGCTGTGTTTTTGCCGTTCGATTTTTGGCTTAACTTACTTTTGGCTGACGTTGTAGCGACGGTCGCAACCTTTGTATTTAGCCTGATTTTACATAATTCGTCAGTATACGATCCGTATTGGAGCGTTCAACCAATAGTGATAACTTTCGGTTATACTTTTTTTTCGGGTGGAGAAATTACTCTCGTAAAAATTCTTCCACTTATTGCAATTACGATATGGGGCGTACGTCTTACTGCCAATTGGGCGTATACGTTCAAAGGTCTTGATCATCAGGATTGGCGTTATACAATGCTGAAAGAAAAAACGGGCGTATTTTATCCGGTGATAAATTTCCTTGGAATACATCTTTTTCCGACCATAGTCGTATATGCGGTAACTTTGCCCACCGTCTTTCTTGATTATGCGTTTGCTGATATAAATGCAGGCTGTGTGATTTTCTTTGTAGTCAGTCTTCTGGCGGTACTGTTGCAGGGAGTAAGCGACGTACAAATGCACAAATTCCGCAAACGTAACACGGGCGGATTTATTCGTGAAGGATTGTGGAAGTACTCTCGACACCCCAATTACCTCGGTGAGATATTGATGTGGTGGGGCATTGGTTTATACGTAGTATGCGCCGTACCTGAATACTGGTATCTTCTTGGAGGCGCGCTTTTGAATATGGTTATGTTTATGGTTGTAAGCGTACCGCTTGCTGACGGTAGACAGTCGCGCAAGCCAGGCTGGGCAGAGTATAAAAAGTCTACTTGGGTATTCTTGCCAATTCCGCGCGCAAGCGTAACGTCGGCAAATGAAGAAATAACCGAATAAATTATGAATTTAAGTATTTGATTATCAAATAAAACACAAATAATTTCAACAAAAAAAGTCGCTTCTAAGCGACTTTTTTGTTCTTAATATGATTAAATTATATTTTTATGACTTGGATTAAATATTCTCCAAGATTAATGGGAGAAATCAAAAAATTGCCGTCCGCCCACCATTTAGTCGCTTCAATAAAACTTCCTGCGATATGATTTGTCAAAAAATCACGTGGCAAATCGGTTTTGGAAAGTTCAATACGATTAAGCACATCTGCAAGATATTTTCTTAAATAACCGAGAAAAATATCTTTACTTTCCCCATATAATATACCTTTGATTATTTTCTTCTCTTGCAGAAAGTGATATAAAATATGTGTAAAAATTTTTTTAAGAGCGTTTGCGTTGATAAATTCTTTTGAAAGCGGATCAAAAGGACAGTTGGAAAATTCGTGATTCGTGGTTTTTTCGTCATTTTGAGAAAAAATATGCTCGAAAAGTTCGTGACAGCGACTTCTTAACAGATCGTCTTTGGTTCCAAAATGTTCATAAAAAGTGCTTCGTCCGACGTCCGCTTCATCAATAATGTTCTGGATGCTGATTTTTTCATATCTCTTTTTTGTTATTAACGTATTGAACGCTTCGGTAATCGCTTTCTTCGTCTTGATTTTTCTTCTATCCATTTTTCTTCCTTTTTGGGACAGTTTTTGCATTTCGTTCGTTTTCAAACAAATACGCAAAACTGCTTTGCTTTTACACTTGCAAAAATCGTTTCTAACCCATATAATATTATCAAACAATATGTTCGAAAACATATATATTGTACGATATTATTTACAGTTTGTCAAATAGTGGGGAGGAGTATGTTTGGAAAAATAGCAAAAACTTTTTCGGGAACAAAAGCAACGATAATCAGCGGAATATTCCTTGCTTTCAGCCTTGTTCTTTTAATACTGAAATCGTGCGGAGTAATTAGTATAAATCCTTATTTAGATCCCGTATGGATTACGGTGGTTTTATCAGGTTGTCCACTTTTGTATTCTGCCGTACGCGGACTTATGCGGGGGAAAATAAAAAGTTCGCTTCTTATCTCGATTGCAATAATTGCGTCTATCGTCATTGGGGAAATGTTTGCAAGCGGGGAAATTGCCTTTCTTATGGCTGTGGGTGAACTTTTAGAAGATAAAACTACTGAGCGCGCGCGAAAAGGTATAAACAAATTGCTGTCGCTAATGCCCAAAACGGCTCGCGTAATCATAAATGAAAACGGTGCAAATATGGAAAAATATTTACCTATCTCCGAAGTATGTGACGGTATGCGCGTGCGCGTACTTGCGGGCGAGAGTATTCCCACCGACGGTTTAGTTATAGATGGAAATACTTCGGTAGATCAGTCCGCGATAACGGGCGAATCCCTTCCCGTAGATAAATGCGTGGGGGACAAAGTATTTTGTGGCAGTATAAACCGTTTTGGCGCAGTGGACTATGTTGCTGACGGCGTGGGAGAAAATTCGGCGTTCGAAAAAATGATACTGATGCTGAATAAGGCGAAAAACAAAAAATCTCATACTGAACGTTTTGCGGATAAGTGGGCGTCCTATCTTGTTCCGATTGCCTTATTTATAGCTATTATGACAGGCATAGTATACGGATTTTTTGTGGAAAATGGCGAAAATGTAGCAATTATCAGAGCCGTAACCGTATTGGTGATATTTTGTCCTTGCGCGCTTGCGCTTGCCACTCCCACCTCTATTACCGCAAGTGTTGGGCAAGCGACTAAGTACGGAGTATTGATAAAATCGGGTGAGGCGCTTGAAAATATGTCAAAAATTAACGTCATGGCGTTTGATAAAACTGGTACGCTTACAAGTGGGAAACTTTCGGTTGACGAAGTAGAAACGTTTGGCTTTACGCGAGAAGAGGTTTTATCTATTGCTCTTAGTCTTGAATTAAAGAGCGAGCATCCGCTTGGTAAAGCAATTGTAACGTACGCGAAATCTTCAAACGCAAAATTGAGAAAAGTGAAAAATTTTTGTTTAGACGTAGGTATGGGTATACGCGGTAATATTGACGATAATACATTTTTTTGCGGTAGTAAAAATTACTTGGATTCGGTAGGTGTAAAAGTTTCACAGGACGTTGATAGCCTTTCTATGGATTCGCAAAAACGTGGGTGCGCTGTTGTTTTCGTTGCGGATTCAAGCAGAGTTATAGGTTATATATCTCTTCGGGATACGATTCGTCCTCAGGCGAAAACTGTCGTTTCAAAGCTTAAAAAACTTGGAATAAAAACGGTTCTGCTGAGTGGAGATCACGCTTTTAATGCAAATACCGTGGGGAATGCCGTTGGCGTTGATGAGGTCTATTCTGAACTTCTTCCCGAAGCAAAAGTTGAAATAATAAAAAAACTCCGAAAGGGTGGCAAAAACGTATGTATGATAGGAGACGGAATAAATGATGCTCCCGCTATGGCGGTAGCGAACGTAGGAGTAGCAATGGGTGAAGTGGGAAGTGACGTTACTATTGATACGGCAGGAATCACTCTGCTAGGTGACGATATTTCAAAACTGCCTTATCTATGTATGCTTGCAAAAACAACCGTTCGCACGATTATTTTTAATATAATTGCTTCGCTTTTAATAAACTTTGGGGCTATCGTTTTGTCAACCGTGGGATTGCTTACTCCAATTACGGGAGCGATAGTTCATAACGTAGGCTCGTTATTGGTGATTTTTAATGCGACGTTACTTTATGAGAGAAAAGTTTATAAACGCGCTGAAAAACTTTAATCTTGATATATATAAAAAATCTCGCAAAATGCGAGATTTTTTATATAAATAGTAAGATATAGTGTATATATCGCGAAAACCCAATTTTTAGCCGTTTATCATTTCAATGAGTTTTGATAAGACGGGCTCAAAAGTTGCGCCGTACCAGTGATTTTCGTGCTTTATTGTTTCCTTTATGCACTCAACGGCGTAATCTCCTGCAATTTTTGCTGATTCGTACGCTGACTTACCTTTCATAAGCGCGCCTACGAAAGCAGAAGCGTAAATATCTCCCGTACCGTGACAACTGTTGGGCAGAAGTTCATGCTCATAGTATTGATATTCGCCGTTTTCATAAACTACGATTCCCGTTTTGTTTTTAGCGTATGATATTCCTGTGAGAATTACGTTTTTCGCGCCTATTTTTGTGAGTTTTTCAAGTAATCCATAAACGTATTTTTGGTCGTATTCTGTTTTATACTCCGTATCGGTCAAATAACACGCTTCCGTTACGTTGGGCAAAACAAAGTCAGCCTCGGAGCACAATGTCTTCATTTTTTGAACGTAATTGTTGTCGAACGCAGAATAGAGTTTGCCGTTATCTGCCATTGCGGGGTCAACGATTTTTACGCAGTTTTCTTTTCCGGTTTCACGAAAAATATCCTGAACGTACTCAATTTGTTTTTCACTGCCGAGATATCCCGTATAAATTGCATCAAACTTAATATTTTCATTTACCCAATGGTTTTTGATTTTTGGTAAATCTTCGGTTAAATCACGGAAAGTGAAGTCCTTAAACCCTGCTGTATGAGTAGAGAGAACGGCGGACGGAAGTATGCAGGTTTCTACTCCACAGGCTGAAATTATAGGCAAGGCAACGGTGAGAGAACATTGACCTACGCAGGACACGTCTTGTATGGTTAAAACTTTCGGATATGACATAAAAACTCCTTTACAAATTGGTTTTTATATAGTATACTACATTTGTGGTGCTATGTAAATCACCAAAATAAGAGAATTTTATATAACCAGATGCAAAACAGTTCAAAAAATAAATACTATAAACTGTATAACGATATGAAAAAAGCAATACTTTGCGGAGAGTATAAAGCAGGAGAAAAACTGCCTTCAAAGCGAGTTGTTGCCGATAAAACGGGATATAGTCTTATTACGGTTCAAACCGCTTACGATATGTTGTCCGAAGAAGGCTACGTGACAGCAAAAGAAAGGAGCGGTTATTTTGTATGTAAAATTGATGCGTTTTTTTCTTCGGAGATACAAAACGCTCAAAAGCCGTTTACCCGTCTTGAAGAAGAAAGGGGAGAGGAAGAGCCTGATTTTGAGTGTTCGGTATATCTTCGTACCGTTCGCAAAGTTATTTCGGACTGGCATAAGTTGCTTTTTAAGAAATCTCCCCAAAAAGGCTGTCCAATATTACGTAACGCAATTGCCGATTACTTATACAGATACCGTGGTATGATAGCAGAACCAAGCAGAATAATAATAGGTTCAGGGGCGGAACAATTATACGAAACGGTGATAAAACTTTTAGGCAGGACAAAAATATACGGAGTGGAGAATCCGTCCTACGTTCTCGAAAAAGGGATATACGATAACGCTGAAATAAAAATTAAATTGCTGACTATGGGCGCAGACGGCATAATTTCTTCCGAACTCAATCGTGACTTTGACGTGTTACACGTTACGCCTTTCCGAAGTTATCCGTCAGACGTTACGACGTCTGTTTCAAAACATTACGAATACTTGCTTTGGGCAGAAAAAGCGGGAGGATACATAATAGAAGATGACTTCAATAGCGAGTTTTTTCTCCCGGGGCAACCGATAGAAACTTTGTATTCGCTTGGCGGTGGAAAACGAATAATTTACATAAATACATTTTCAAAAAGTCTTTCGCCCTCTATTCGAGTGGGATATATGATTTTGCCGGAAGAACTTCTTTCTGTTTATGATGAAAAACTCGGTGGACTGGCATGTAGTGTTCCTGTTCTTGATCAGTACGTTCTTGCGGAATTTTTAGAGAGTGGGGATTTTGAACGGCACCTTAATCGAGTACGCCGAAAAATGAATAAAAAGGCATAAATTTTGCGTTTTTTATAAGTATTATGCGTGGCATAATACGCAAAAAAGCATAAAATATATGTTTTTCACGAAAAAACGGACGCTGGAATATCTTAGCGTCCGTTTGTAGGTTATTCTATTCTATTGTTTTTGAGGCGGTTCGCAGTCAGCGTTCGCTTTGTTTTTCTGTAACCAATGGTTATACCGCTGTTGTTTGACTTTTGGATATTTGAAAGTACGGACGTAGTCGTTTGGATTAAATTCGTACATTTCGTTTAACCTTAAAAGTATTCCCGAGCACGCTCTCGTATCGAAAAGAGCGTTGTGATGTTGTTCGAGTTCCACGCCAAGATGCTTCGATAAATTGCTAAGTACGAGATCTCCTTTGACGTTAGTTCCATTAAAGTGAATTTTTTTTGCAAGATTAACCGTGCAAATATATTGAAGGGTGGGTAACGGAAGGTCTCGTTTAGTAAGCGCTTTGGCAAGAACGGTAAGATCAAATTCTGCGTTATGCGCAACGAAAATTCTGTTAACCGACTGTTCTTTAATTTTCTCCCATACTTCTTCAAACTTTGGCGCGCCGACAACCATATCGGGCGTAATATGATGTATTGAAATGTTGAAGTTTTCAAAAATATCTTCGGGGTCTACGAGAGTATACCACTCATCTATGAGTTTGTAATCGTCAATCAGTTGCACTCCGATAGAACAAATGCTGTCATTTTTGCTGTTCGGCGTTTCCACGTCGAGAACGATAAATTTCATATATATTCCTTAAAAAATTAATTGCTTTCATACATTGCCGTGACGCTGAGATTTCCATCATAATCCCATATGCCACCGCTTAAAATTTCCGTATCGCTGACTTTCCAACCAAGAAAAGTATAGCCGTCTTTTTTTGCTACGTACGGAATAAATTCAGTTCCATGCGTTACTGTTTGCGTTGAGTAATTTCCCACGATGGGAGTTTCGCCGTTATAAATAATACCGCCTGCGCTGTCATAAGTTATTGTGCTCGTTTTGTTCCGCCAGATTGCTTTAAGCGTGACGTCTTTTGCATAATTGAAAACAGGGGATATTTCTTCTGATCCATCAATTGACCAGCCGATAAAATTATAATATTTCCTTGTTGGAATTGGCAGTACGTTTACAGAACTTCCCGAGCTGATTATATATTCGCTTTGCGACAGCGCCTCGCCACCGTTTACGTCCAAAGTGACTTTGTATTCCAGTCCTATATATCCGCAATAAAGAGTCCCCGATTTATTAAAAACGTCGTTAGGCGAATATTTATTTGTCAACGCTTTGTTATAATACCAACCGTCAAAGGTATAACCTTGTTTTTCGGGCGAAGGAAGAGTTACTTTACCGTCGTCGTCCGTTAATACCGTAGTTATTACCGTGTCGCCGTCGTACAGCATTATGAAATACGGTGTTTTATCGCAAGCGGAAAAAACGACGGAAAAAGCGAGCATAACAGTCGAAACAATAATGATAAAAAACTTTTTCACAGCCCCTCCCGCGAATATTTATCATAATAAATATACAACAAATAATCATAAAAGTCAACGACAAGATTTTGCTTTCAAAAAAAATTATAAAATTACGAGTACGTGTTTATTGCGTAAATAGTTTTTTTATACGAAAAATTTATCTTCATCATATGTTCGTATTCCATTATATATTATTTCTGGTAAAAACGAATTTCTTGACGGAGTAGATTTATTACCTCGTCGCTTTTATAAACACTCAAAAATACAAAAAGTGAGTATGAAATAACTTTCACACTCACTTTTATATTATACGTTCACTTTATATCTTATTTTTCGTATCGGCATTCTAAAATCAACGAAAATTTTTCAGGAGCGCCCGTTCCACCTGAAATGTAATATAAAAGTTCCACAAAAATCCCATTTTCACGCTCTTCAAAGTATACTTTTTTCGGAAAAACCTTAAAAGAAAGAACGCCAAACGGGGTTTGAACAGATAATTTACTCTCTACGCCTTCTTGCAAAACGAGAGTATAGTCTTCATCGCTTTCTCTTTTTATGGTGACTATACCTTCTGAAACGCCGACGGCATAACTTGCGTTTTCTTGATTATAAAAAACGTTTATACTTTTCCCAATTCGTAAAACTTTGCCCGTAGTCACAAGGCTTATTTCGCCGTCTTTATGTTCTTTAATAATAATCGTTGCATCTCTTTCCATGCGTTCATTATATACTTATGATAAAATAAAGTCAAATCTAAACGCATAAAGTAAGGATTTTTTACTTTTTTCGCATAAAATCGACATTTTGCCACACAATAATCGTATGAAAACTAATGGAATAATCAGAAAAGTTGACGGTCTTGGCAGGGTAGTAATCCCTCGCGAATACAGAAAACTTCACCGTATATCGCTTGGCGATCCTATGGAAATATCTTGTATGGAAAACGGTGAAATAATACTGCGTAAAATGGACTTGACGCTCACTCTTGAAGAGCTGTCCATGACTGCGGTTAAAGCCCTTTCCGAAAAGATCAGCGGAACGGTGCTCGTGTCAAATATGGAAAAATGGCTGGGCGGAAGCGGTGAATATAAAGGCTTATTTTTAGGAAAAGAACTGCCTGCCGAAATATTGCAAAAAGTTAAAAAACGTGAAAATTATTCGATTTACGACATTGCCGAAATAAGAAACTTGGGTGTGGATTTGCCCGAGCGTATGGTAATGGTGGCTGAACCGATAGCGGGTGATTGTGACGTATTCGGCGCGCTTTATATCATTAATCGCGAAGCTATTTCAGAAACGGACATATCCATCCTTCGTATCGTTTCTACTGTTCTTGGGAACTCGTTGCAGAAGTTCTAATAAAAAATTTTACTAAATTTTCTTAAAAAAGTTGTTCAAACCGCTTGCATATGACTTGCGACTGTGCTATAATACTATGGATTGTAAAATTTCAGAGAGGTTTTTTATGTTAAACGGTTTATTATCAATAGCTCAAGAGGTAGCGTCGGCGCTTCAGCTCGTTCGCACCGTACTCATAATTGTAGAGGCAGTTCTTGCAATTGCTATTGTAATTACGATTTTCTTCCAGCCTGCAAATACTACGGGCGTAAGCGCATTAGATAACGCAGAAACTTATTATACGAAGAACAAAAAGCGTTCCACCGAAGGAATGATGAAAAGAGCAACTGTTATTCTTGGCATAATTATGGCAGTAGTGGCGATTGCTTTCTTTATTACGCTTTGCTTCGACAGAACGGGCGTTACGGCGTAAGTCAAATGGACTAAAACAGGGCAGCGGAGAAATACCGCTGCTTTTTTTATAAAAACTTATAACGAAAAACATATAACAATAAGGTTTTTATTTTTATAAAACTCTTGGAGAATAAATGAAAAAATCATCAAAAAAAAGAAGTTCAAATAAATCACAGCCCTCTCGAAAAAATGCTCGCAGTACACGCAAAAGCGAAGGGAAAATGGTTATTGGCACTTATCGCGGTACTGGTAAAGGCTTTGCGTTCCTGACGCCTGACGACGGTGGCGAAGATTATTTTATTCCTCCTTCGGGTATGGGTGGCGCATTAAACGGCGACAGAGTAACCGCCCATGTCACCATAGATCCCGTGACAGGAAAAAGTGAAGCGCGCGTTTGTGACGTTTTGCAACAAATTACGCAGTACGTTGTCGGCACTTATGAGGAAACGACGAACGGTAGACCTGCAATAATCCCCGACGACGGAAAAGTTTGCCAACTTTTTATAGTGGAAGGCAGACAATCGGTCAAACCAAAAATAGGATATAAAGTCGTGGGCTTACCTTATGAACGAGACGGCGATATTCTTTACGGTGACCTTATTGAAGTTCTCGGCGAGCCGAATAAAAAAAGCGTTGATATTCTGTCCATAGCGCGAGCGTACGGACTGAGCGAAGAGTTCCCTCCCGAAGTTGAAGCGGTAGTGCGTAACGCTTCTTTCGAAGTAAGCGAAGATGAGATGCAGGAGAGAGAAGATTTTCGTAACGATTTGGTAATAACGATAGACGGATTGGATGCAAAAGACCTTGACGATGCCGTGTCCGTTGAACGTACGGCAAACGGTTACCGTCTTTGCGTGCATATTGCGGACGTTTCTCATTACGTCAAAGAAAACGGCGCGATAGACAAAGAGGCATTTAAGCGTGGTACGAGCGTATATTTCCCGGGCTCTGTATTTCCCATGCTTCCGAGAGAACTCTCAAACGGTATATGTTCTCTTAATGAAGGTGTAAACCGCCTGACTCTTTCCTGCGTAATGGAAATGAATAAAAGCGGAGCGTTACTATCTTCCCGCTTAACAAAGGGCTTGATAAAATCTGCGCGTAGAATGGATTACGATACCGTCGCTTCCATAGTCGAGGGCGATAGTACGGCTCGCGCGGAAAACGCTGACGTTTGTGAAATGCTGGACGTCGCGAAAGAACTCGCGTTGCTCCTTAACAGCCGACGGCTTAATCGCGGTAGCATAGAATTCGAACTCCCTGAGGCAAAGATCATACTGGACGATAACGGTAAATGCGTGGACGTACAACTGTATGAACATAAAATAAGCCATATGATTATTGAAGAATTTATGCTTTCTGCAAACGAAGCGGTGGCGTCGACTTTTAATAAAATGAAATCGCCTTTCGTTTATAGAGTACACGAAGCCCCTCCGCCTGAAAAGGAACTTGCGTTTATAGATTATCTTGAAACACTCGGTATAGATTTCAGCGGTGGAAACTCTTCCGATTACGCGCAACTTTTCAATAGTATAAAGGGCAATCCCAACGAACGCGCCGTTAGTCGAATAGGTTTGCGCTCTATGTCAAAAGCAAAGTATATGACTAAGGATGCAGGTCATTTCGGCTTGTCGGCAAAACACTATTGTCACTTTACCTCGCCTATCAGAAGATATCCCGATCTTCAGATTCATCGTATAATTTCCGATTATCTTGCAAAAGGCGGAGAGTATATAAAACGCTATGCAAAAATCGTTTCCGAATCCGCAACGCAAAGTTCAATAAGAGAACAGGTCGCTCTTACTGCAGAACGCAGAGTGGACGACGTAAAGAAAGCGGAGTATATGAAATCGAAAATAGGCGAGTCGTTTGACGGCGTTATTTCTTCCGTGACAGAGTGGGGCGTTTTCGTTGAACTTCCCAACTGTATAGAAGGTCTTGTCCGTAAAGAAAAACTGGGTGAAAGCGTCGAGTACAACGAAAAGTCACACGCTTTGATATGCGAAGATAAAGTTTGGCGAATTGGTGACGAAATGACCGTGACTTGCGATAGTGTCGAGAACGGAAAAATCAACTTTATTCCCACGAATTAAAAACCAAAACGTACGTTTTATTTTTTGTCAGTATAATAAAAAAGAATATTATCATAATTCTCAAAACAGGTCCAAAAAATCATTTTGGGCCTGTTTTTATAAAAAAATTATCACGTTTAGGGAAAAAGTGGTCATTAGTGGTTGACAATGGTCAAAAAGTATGCTAAAATATGCCTAAGTATAAAAAGGAGGACTATTAAGATGTTTTTGACAGGCAGAAGCAACCATCAACTTGATGATAAAAACAGAATAAGAATACCGACTAAGTTCAAAGACGTCTTAGGTAAGAATCCGTACGTAACGGTAGGAAGAAACAATTGCCTTTACGTATACCCGCGCGAAACGGCGGAAGAAATTTTCGAAAGCAAGTTCGGTGACGTAGACGGTTATTCTACCGATCCCAAACTTGATGCAATGAGAAAGATTTTTTCCCAGGGCGACTTCGTAGAAGAAGATAAAACGGGACGAATAACGTTGCCATCATATTTGCTTAAACATCTCTTTGGAAAAAGGGGACAAGCCAAAAATATTATAAGTATCGGAATGCGTGACAGAGTAGAAATCTGGACGGAAGAAGCTTGGACAGAATATGACGAATCAATATCTCTGGACGAGATTTTCGATAACTTGGCGAAAAAATGATGAGGTATTATCATACGTCAATTATGCCCGACGAAGTTATGGACGCGCTTCAAGTCAAGCGTGACGGACTGTATTTCGACGGAACTTTGGGTGGAGGCGGACACTCTCTGAGAATATTGCAAGCAGGGGGCAAAATCCTTGCCACAGACTTAGACGGCGATGCTATCGAATACGCAACAGAGTTATTTGACAGTCACGGTTTTCATGGCAGATATACGCTTATAAGAGAGAATTTCAAAGAATTTTCGAATATTTGCAAGAATCTTGGCATAGAAAAAATAGACGGCGCTTTATTAGACCTCGGAGTATCGTCACACCAGTTTGATGAACCGGAAAGAGGGTTTTCCTATCGATTTGATGCTCCGCTTGATATGAGAATGGACGTCAGACAAGATCTTTCGGCGTATGATATCATAAACGAGTATAAACCGTCCGAACTGCTCAGGATTTTATACGAATACGGAGAAGAATCGTTTGCAAAGCGCATAGTTTCCAATATCGTTAAAGTAAGAGGGGAATCCCCAATAAGGACGACGGGAGAACTTGTAAAAATAATCGAAAACAGCGTTCCGCACCGAAAAGGCGGACACCCTGCAAAACAGACCTTTCAGGCTCTCAGAATTGAAGTAAACGGAGAACTCAACGGTTTGGGCGAAGCGTTTGAAGATATCGTTCACGGCTTGAAAGCAGGCGCGAGAGCGTGCGTAATAACCTTCCACTCGTTGGAAGATAGAATAATAAAAAGGAAGATGAAAACCTTGGCAACTGATTGTCTGTGTGATAAATCCATACCGATATGCGTATGCGGACACAAGGCTGAGGTGAAATTGATAAAAACGAATTTAAAAGCGACTAAGGAAGAAATGGAAATAAATACCCGAAGTAAAAGCGCTTCGCTTCGGGTGGTAGAAAAAATTTAAGCGCATCAGTAATAATCATAAAGGAAGGAAAATAGATATGGTAACGAGCAAGAGACGCATTGAAACCGAAAAAGACAGATTTGGTGGTTTTGCTGAAGCTGAATCCTACGTTGTTGAAGAACAGAAAGAGTTTAGCGAAGACGTACTAAACGTCCGCAGTTATGCGCCTACCGTAGAAAAGACTATTGAAGAAACTCCTCGTCAAACGGTATCTATTCCCAAAGTAACGGAACGCCATACTCAGAGCGCAAAACCCGTTCGTAGGAATATTCAGGACGTAATGCCCGAAATTCTTTCCGAAAAACGGATAAGCGAAAAAAAGAAAGAGACAGTCGCTCCCGTTATTTATGAAAAGAAACTCAGCCCTACTGCAATACGAGCAATAGTGATTTATATGGCGGTAGTTCTTGCCATCGTAGCAGGCATTATTGCAACGGGTGTGGCGGTAAGTAGCGTATCTGCATCCATTGTGGGTTATGAAACGACTATATCCGCGCAAGAAGAAACTATATCTTCACAAAGAGAAGAACTTGCCCTTCTCGGTAACGGCGCGGTAATCGCAGAAAAAGCAGAAGGACTCGGCATGGTAGAGATTGAAGAAGGAAGCGTAAACAAATATACGCAACTGGAAATTGGCGGAAGTACTGAAGATGAAAGCGGATTATTCGATAATATTCGCGATTGGTTAAATTCAGTATTCGGAGGCTGATTTATTGCAAGAGAATAATAGCATAACGAAATTACGAAAGAGGTTATTGATAGTATTCATATCAATAACCTTTTTGTTTTGCCTTCTTGGCGTAAGACTTTTTTATCTTCAAATAATAGAATACGATTTTCTTTCAAGCAAGGCAACGAACCAATGGTACAGAGAACTGCCATTGACCGCGCCAAGAGGCATAATTTACGACGATAAGGGAGAAGTTCTGGCAGGAAATCAATCGGTTTATACCGTCTACGTTCGTCCAAATGCGGTTACCGAAAAAACGCGTGTGACGGAACTTCTTTCAAGCGTTTTGGGTTTGAAAGCAGACACGGTAAGCGAAAAAATATCACAAAAGCGTAGCGAAGTCACGATAGCGCGGAACATCTCTCCCGAAACGGCAAAAAAAATAATACACGCCGACGAAAAAGGCGTTTATTGCTCGTCAGGGTATAAGAGATTTTATCCGCGTGGTAATATGCTGTCCAAAGTTCTTGGTTTTACCAACGTAGATAACGTTGGACAGAACGGGCTTGAAGGGTATTATGATAAATATCTTTCGGGAACAGACGGTTATGCGTATACTGAAACGGACATAGCGGGGCGGGAAGTCAACGACGGCAGTACGAAATACGTTCCCGCAATTTCCGGTTGCGATATGTCGCTCACGATAAACGCGAATATACAGTCCTTTGCTGAGAGCGCGATTGTTGAAGCATCGTTGGAATGGGGCGCAAAATCCTGTTCTGCAATAGTAATGGATATGACGGGCGGTATTAAAGCAATGGCGTCATATCCGTCTTATGACTTAAACGATATACCGCGCGACGACATAGACCTTCTCAATATGCTCTCAAAAAATCAACTTATTACAGACGTATACGAACCGGGCTCGACTTTCAAAATATTCACCACTTCAGCAGGGCTTACTCACGGCGTTTGCAGTGATTCGAGCAGATATTATTGTTCGGGCAAACACGTCGTTGACGGTCAACGTATAAAATGCTGGCGAACGATTGGGCACGGATCGCAATCGCTTGCGGAAGGGGTAAAAAACAGTTGTAACGTCGTTTTTATGAATTTGGCGTTGTCTATGGGTAAGAAAAAATTTTACGATACTCTTTCAGCCTTCGGCTTTGGAGCAAAGACGGGCGTGGATTTCTTTGGAGAAAGCGCGGGAATAATGATGAAAGAGGAGAATATAAAGAACGTAGACCTTGCCCGAATCGGTTTTGGGCAAGCGGTGGCGGTCACGCCCTTGCAACTTATAAACGGCGTTTGCTCGGCGGTGAACGGTGGAAAACTGTACGAACCGTATTTTTTAAGCGCTGTCAAAAGTCCCGAAGGTAATGTTATTTATAATCACGAACCGAAGATAAAAAGCAATCCCATAACTGAAGACGTAAGCGCGAAACTCCGTGAACTTCTCGTGGGCGTAGTGGAAGAGGGAGGAGGCTCAAAAGCCAAAGTAGAGGGTATAAAAGTCGGCGGTAAGACAGGCACGGCTCAAAAATACGAAAATGGCAGTATTGCAAGCGGAAAATACGTTTCTTCGTTCGTTGGTTTTGCTCCTGCCGATAATCCAAAATACGCGGTACTTTTTATAGTAGACGAGCCGTCGGGATATACTTATTACGGCTCTCTTACTGCAGCGCCGTACGCAGGAAAGATTATCTCGCGAATAGCCGATTATGAGAAATGGGAAAGAAGGATAGAGCAGGCCGAGTACGTTGATATGCCCGACGTAACGGGACTGGATATGACGGAAGCGGTGGCGTTGCTTGAAAAACTCGGACTAAAAGTAGAAACCGTAGGGTGGGGCGAAGTACAATCGACTACGCCACCTTATGGCGAAAGAATAAGGATAGGGGAAGTTATCCTTGTTCGCGGAAAGGAAGATGACAATTCTTAGACTAAGTTTACGAAATTTGACAACTTTTGCTTTACCGCACTTTTAGGACTCATAATGCTATATAATGTACCGAGCAAGGAGGAGATATGTTACTTAAACATCTGCTAAAAACCGAGAGTGAACAGGACGTTTCCGGAATAGGTTACGGAAAAATATGTAAACCAGGATATTTGTACTTTTGTCTGAAAAGGGAGCGTAGAGAAGCGGACTTGAATTTTGCAGAAGAAAACGGCGCGGTTGCCGTTGTGTGCGATACGGAATTACAAAGCAATCTGCCTGTTTTTTACGTAAAAAACATCAGAAAGGAATTTGCGCTTTCGTCAAGCGTGTTTTACGGTAATCCGTCTGCAAGTCTTACTATGATAGGCGTCAGCGGTACTAACGGCAAAACTACGACCACGCATATCATAAGAGATATAATGGTGGCGGATGGCAGAAAATGCGGTTTGATAGGCACGAATTACGTTATGATCGGTGATAAAGTAATAGACTCCACGCTTACTACTCCCGATCCACCCGTTCTACACAGTCTTTTGTCGCAAATGAAAGAGGAGGGGGTTGATACGGTCATAATGGAAGTATCCGCGCACGCGCTTGCCTTGGAAAAAATATCGGGGATTAGATTTGCCGTTTCGGTATTTACCAATCTTTCGCAAGATCATCTTGATTTTTTCGGAGATATGGACAATTACGCGCGCGCTAAAAAAAGGCTTTTTACGCCCGAATATTCTCGTTCTGCGGTAATCAACGTTGACGATCCCGTGGGTATTGAAATAGTTGATTCTGCGCGTATGCCCGTCGTAACGTACGGGCTGGAAAATCCCAGCGATGCTTTCGGCATAGAATACTCTGCCGATAAGTTCGGTTGTAGTTTTGTGGCTAATATCATGGACGATATTCTGGAAGTGGATTATTGCGCGCCGGGTAAATTCAATATGAGCAACGTTCTTGCAAGCGCAACGGTAGCGAAAGTTCTTGGCGTAGACTCAGACGTAATTTCGTACGGCGTTCGCAATTCAAAAGTAGTAAGCGGACGGTTTCAGATCGTTCGTGGTAAAGATAAGATAGTTATTGTTGATTACGCGCACACACCCGACGGGCTGAAAAAAGTTATTTCCACGGCTCGTGAAATAACGAAAGGAAAGGTAATAACGGTGTTTGGATGCGGTGGGGATAGAGATAAGACCAAACGCGCCGTAATGGGCGAAGTGGCAAGCGAATTATCCGATTTTATAGTCGTTACGAGCGACAATCCGAGAAGCGAAAATCCCGACGATATTGCCAAAAGTATCGTAAGCGGTTGCAAAAAAAATAACTACAAAATAATAACGGACAGAAAGGAAAGTATTTCTTACGCTTTGAATTTGTGTGGCACGGACGATACCGTTATCGTTGCTGGTAAAGGTCATGAAAAGGCGCAAGAATCGCTCGGCGTTAAGACCGAATTTTCTGACGTTGATACGGTAAAGGAGTTGCTTGGTGATTAGGGTAATTCTCGGCTTTATTATAAGTACTTTACTTTCCGTAGTCTTAATGCCTTTCGTGATTAAGATAGCGGACAAGTTCAAAGCAAAACAACCTATTCTTCATTACGTAGAAAAACACAGCGCAAAAAGCGGAACGCCTACGATGGGCGGTATAGGAATACTTGTTTCTGCGTGTCTTGCTTTTCTGATATTTTTTCGAGGCTCGTCGTCAATTGCTCTCGTTTGCCTGACCGTTGCGTTCGGTTACGGCGGAATAGGCTTTGTGGATGATTTATTAAAAGTACATTTCAAGCATAACGAAGGGTTAAGCGCGAAATGGAAATTATTTTTGCAGTTTATCGTAGCGACCGTTGTTTCGTTATATGCTTATTTTGGCTCAGAAACGGGAGGAACGGTTAAATTGCCTTTTTCTGGCGCAAGCGTAGATTTTTCTTATTTTGCGATAGCCTATTACGTATTTATTTTTTTAGGTTATACCAATGCCGTTAATTTAACGGACGGTTTAGACGGACTTGCGAGTAGCGTTACTATAGCCTTTCTCACCTCGTTTACCCTTCTTGTTGGTGTTCTGGCGTCTTTTGATATGACCGAAGAGCAGACCAATCAAGTTTTGTTATGCGCGTGTTTTATAGGCGCGCTCTGTGGCTTTTTATGTTATAATAAGTTTCCCGCGCGTATTTTTATGGGTGATACGGGTTCTCTTGCTCTTGGTGGACTGCTTGCATCTATTTCCGTACTCAGCGGACTGTCATTGTTCTCTGCGATACTCGGTATAATATATATAGCGAGCGCGCTTTCGGTAATAATTCAAGTCGTTTGGTATAAACGCACGAAAAAACGCGTATTTTTGATGGCTCCGCTTCATCATCACTTTGAAAAGAAAGGTATTCATGAAAACCGTATAGTAAGCGCTTATACTTTAGTGACGATAATTTTTGGCGCGTTTACCATTTTATTGTCTTTGATCTTCCGTTAAACAGAATATACAGCGCTATAATAACATATTATTTATTATGAAATTCAAAGGTAAGCGTGGTTTGATAATAGGTAGCGGAGAGAGTGGACGCGGAGCAGAGTACGCTCTCCGCATAATGGGAGCAAAAACAGACGTAATTGATACCGAATATATGCCGTCGGATATGAACGTATACGATTTTATAGTCGTCAGTCCGGGGATTAGGCGCTCTCATCCCGTGTATAAGTTTGCCGAAATACGAGACGTACCGCTTTTTGGAGAAATAGGTCTGGGCGCGATGTTGAATACTGCGCCCGTTCTTGCCGTAACGGGAACGAACGGCAAAACGACGACTGTTGAAATGCTTGGGAAAATTTATTCCGAGGCAGGTATTAAAGCGGAAGTATGCGGAAATATCGGACGGTCTTTTGCAAGGGTTGCAGGGGACGGAAATTATCAACGAATAATACTCGAATTATCGAGTTTTCAACTTTTGCAGGCGAAACCATTAAAAGTACGGATCGGTTGCATTACTAATTTTTCGGCAGATCATCTTGATTATCACGGAAATATGCTGGAATACCGTCACGCAAAACTCCATATTGCAGACGGTCAGACTAACGCTGATTATCTTCTCGTACCCGAAAAATTCAACTTAGTCGGTATAAGCGGAAACCCGTCTATAATCCGCGCAGGACGGGATTTTTATGAAAAAGACGGCGTTTTATACATATTCGGAAAACGATTGATGCGCGCAGACGAACTAGGCGCGAAAGGGAAACATAACGTAGAAAACGCCCTTTGCGCAGGTACGATGGCAAAACTCGACGGGATTGCCGACGAAGATATCATAACCGCGCTTACGCGTTTTTTGCCTGATAAATATCGAATAACGCAGGTGGGGGAGTTTAACGGTACTGCATACTTTGACGACTCAAAAGGTACGAACGTTTCCGCATGCCTCTCGGCAATCAGATGTATGAATGGGACGGTCGGTTTGATAATAGGTGGCTCGGATAAGGGCTATGACTTTGACGACTTGTTTTCCGAAATGCCACAAAACGTCACGGCGGTATTTGTATGCGGGGAAAACGCGCGTATAATAATGGATAGCGCACGGCGTATAGGATATAAGGACGTAATGACGGTAAACGAACTCAGCGAGGCAGTCAGACTTGCTTCGCTTGGGGGTTTTGATAACGTTCTTTTTTCGCCTGCATCGGCAAGTTTCGACAGATATGCAAATTATAAGGAGCGTGGTGATGCTTTTGAGCGTGAAGTCAAAAAACTTTTCAGCGCGCATTGACAGATATGGAAGGGTGGACTTTCCGCTTTTCGCAGTAACGTCAGGACTTCTACTTTTTGGCATACTTATGGTATATTCCGCATCCTCGTATAACGCTGAAATAAATTACGGTAACGAATTTTTCTTTGTATATAAACAGGTTTTCGGAGTTATCGCTGGAATAGCCGTAATGCTCGTTATGACGTTTTTTGACTATCGAAAACTCATAAAAGCAAGGTATATTGCGCTTGGCGTGAGTATACTTTTGCTTGTTCTCGTGCTTATTCCGGGTATCGGCGTGGAAAACTACGGCGCGCGCAGATGGCTCAACCTAGGCTTTATTACTTTGCAAGCGAGCGAAGTCGCAAAACTCGGCTACGTTATATTCGCTTCTGCATATACGTCAAAAAATTATAAAAAAATGACGACGATAAGGGGAATATTACCTCTTATCGCCGTCGGCGGAATTATTTGCATTTTAACACTACTTGAACCGAGTATGTCAGTTACGATGTGTATAGCGTTCGTGATTATCGCTATGCTCGTTATAGGCGGTATGCGCTTTCGTCATTTGATATGTATGATTTTGCCACTTGCGCTTGCCGTAATATTATTGATAATCATCGAGCCTTACCGTATGAACAGACTTATGGCGTTTCTCGATCCGTGGGCGTCGCCCTTGGAAGAAGGTTATCAACTTCTGCAATCCTTTTACGCTATTGGGAGCGGAGGATTTTTTGGTGTCGGGCTTTTCAATTCTCGACAAAAATTTCTTTTCTTGCCCTTTGCCGAAAGCGATTTTATTTTTTCGGTAATAGGTGAGGAGTTGGGACTACTCGGTTGCTTATGCGTAATTCTTGCGTTTTGTTTTATGATTTATCGCCTTGTAACTATCGCCCGTCAAGCGTCAGACCGTTTCGGCTGTTATCTTGCTTCGGGTATGGCGGTACTTGTCGGCGTGCAAGTTCTTATAAATATCGCCGTCGTAACGGGGAGTATACCGCCTACGGGTATACCTTTACCCTTTGTCAGTTCCGGTTCGAGCGCTATCATCGTTTTCTGCGCAGGTATCGGCATTAGTGAATCCGTCCGATTGCGTTCCCACGCATCCGTTCGCGCTTTGCTTTGATGCGTTACGAGCGCGGAAGGAATCCTTCATAAGTTTATCAAAGTTTTTGCTCGAAAGGAGAGCAAGAGAAGCAAGTACCGCTATTCCCCAATCTATAACGCAGAAAGAGTTATAAGCGAAACTGTATCCGACGATAAACCCAAAAGGCGCTTCTCCGTACCACAAATCCCAAAATAGTATACCTGACATGATATGGCTGGCGTATCGGATAACGACGTATATCAACATACCTACATAATAGCCTTTGTTCGCGAGTAAAGCAAACCGCTTACTGCCCGTCGCGTTTTTTTGCTTGCCGTTATATGCGAAAAGTCCCGATGCGCTAAGCGCAAGATAAGGGATAACGTAATCGAGTAGCATACTCCATGGACTTACGATATACGGTTGTTGAGTGAATTGCAAGAGCATAAATACTGCTGAAACTAACGCGCCTTTTTCAAAGCCGAAATAATAACAGTATATCGATATCGGCAGAATAGAAGCGAAAGTAATAGTACCGCCGAGATTAAGCCCTACACCGAAGAAAGAAAGCACGTACGAAGTCGCAAGACATATTGCGCCGAAAGTAAGATCTCTGACGGTAAATTCAAAGCGTTTTCCCGTTCGTCTGTATCTTATTATATTCATTATAATAATAGGCAGAGCGATAAGGGCAATAATGCCGAGCAAGACGAGTACGAGCACCCAAGGCTCACTCTCTATGTACCCGAATCCAAATTCGGGTGTTTTGAATTCCGGCTGCACGTCAATGGACGGCAGGGATTCATCTTCCAAAAGAACGGAAAGATTTTGCATAACCGACTCCTTTGGGAAAACAAAAAACCGTTCCGTAGGGGAACGGTGATTGCACTGAAAAAATTTTACAATCCATGCTTTCCCTACGCGGGTACTAACCCACAGGTTCAAAGGGACTTTTACCTTGACGGTAAATTCTCAGCTACGCTAACAGTAGCGCCCCTAAGCTATTGATAGTTTATATCATTTATTCCTTCAAGTCAAGTATTTTACTTGATAATTATAGCCGATTGTTGTATAATTCGATTATGAAAGGTATCTGTTACTTAATATGCGCGGGCGAGCAGTCTGCTCTTAACTTTACGCCTACCGAAAAGGATTTTGTGATTGCGGTGGACGGCGGTTATGAGTACGCAAAAAAATGTGGGATGAGAGTGGACGTTGCTCTTGGTGACTTTGATTCGCTTGGGTACGTTCCTCAGGGAGAAACGATAGTCCTTAATCCAATAAAAGACGATACAGACACCTTCGTGGCGATTGCCGAGGGCTGGGAAAGAAATTATCGAAGATTTGAATTGTACTCTGCATTGGGCGGTAGATTATCACATACGCTTGCGAACGTAAACTGCTTGAAGTGGATAAAAGCGCGTGGAGGTCACGCTCGAATAATAAGTGACGGTACTTCGTTGGAAATAATTGACGGGGTAAAAGAATTTCCGTCAGGCGGATATTTGTCCCTTATTGCTTTGACGTCAACTGCCGAAGTACTGATAGAAAATTGCAAATATTCGGGCAAATTCACATTAACGGATAAGGATAGCCTCGGAGTGAGTAACGAACCGTACGACAATGCAAAAGTTCAGGTTGTTTCAGGCGAGGTCCTTGCCGTTTCAGAAAGGGAATAATAAGGAAAAAGTATAAAGAAAAACGGGCTCACGTCAAAAGTGAACCCGTTTATTTCTTACAATAAATATATGTATTAAATAACTCTGCATTTAATTACCGAAGGAAGCGCGCTTACGGTTGCAACGGTGTCTGCTGAAAGTTCTTCAGTAGTGTCAACGATTGCGTAAGCGTATTCGCCACGGGACTGACTTACGAAGTTTTCAATGTTACAACCTGCTTTACCGATAATATCGGTTATAGCAGAAATAACGCTCTTTTCGTTCTTATGAATAACGGTAATTCTCGATGCGCCACATCTGGGAGCGTAGCAAGCGGGGAAGTTAACCGAGTTGCGGATATTACCGTTTTCAAGGAAGTCTTTAAGTTCTGCAACAGCCATGATTGCGCAGTTGTCTTCCGCTTCGGGAGTAGACGCGCCAAGGTGAGGCATTGCCACAACGTTGGGAACGCCGATAAGATCGTCGGAAGGGAAGTCGGTTACGTAACGGGAAAGTTGACCGGAAGCAAGCGCATCGAGAACGGCTTTGCTGTCAACGAGTCCGCCACGGGCAAGGTTGATAATCGCTCCGCCTTTTTTCATTTTTGCGATATTGTCTGCGTTGATGGTGTTTTTGGTGGAATCCATAAAAGGCACATGAACGGTAACGAAATCACTTGCCGACATAAGTTCGTCCAAAGTATCAACGACGTTAACCTTCGTGTCAAGTCTGAGCGCGTGGTCGGTGGTAAGGTAAGGATCGTAACCAACTACTTCCATACCGAGAGCCAGAGCCGCGTTTGCGACGAGAATACCGATTGCGCCAAGACCGATTACGCCCAACGTTTTGCCGGTAATTTCTCTGCCTACGAAAGCCTTTTTGCCGCTTTCAACGAGTTTTCCTACTTCCGCGCCCTTTCCTTTGAGCGTGTCCGTCCATTTGATACCGTCCACTATTTTTCTACCCGACATAAGAAGGGAAGCAATAACGAGTTCTTTTACCGCATTAGCGTTTGCTCCGGGAGTATTGAATACTACCACGCCTTTTTTTGCGTATTCCGCAACAGGAATATTATTAGTACCTGCGCCTGCGCGCGCAACGGCAAGAACGGTTTCAGGTAAATCGTAATCGTGCATAGAGAAAGAACGAAGGATTATTGCATCGGGATTTTTGCAATCGGTCGAAAATTCATAATCCGCTTTAAGTTTATTCTCTGCAATTTTGCTAATATTGTTAAGTGCGAGTATCTTTTTCATATTTTTCTCCGAATTATTTATTTTCGAGTTCAAACTTCTTCATGAACTCAATGAGTTTTTCTATGCCTTCAACGGGCATAGCGTTATAAATACTTGCTCTCATTCCACCCACGAGTCTGTGACCTTTGAGAGATACGAAACCTGCTTTTGATGCCTCGGAAATGAACTTCGCGTCCGTTTCCGCATCGCGGGTAACGAAAGGCACGTTCATAAGCGAACGGTCAGCCTTTTCTACTCTGTTCGTATAGAAATCAGAGTTGTCAATGAAATCATAAAGCATACCTGCTTTCTTGACGTTAATCTCATGCATTGCCTTGATTCCGCCGTTGTCTTTGAGATATTGGAATACTTCCATTGCTACGTAAGTAGACCAGCAGGGAGGAGTGTTATAAAGACTCTTTTCTTTGGTCTGCGTAGCCCATTTAAGCATAGTAGGACAGATAGGCTGGAATTTATCCTGCAAATCTTTTCTTACGATAATGATAGTCGTTCCAGCAGGGCCGACGTTTTTCTGCGCGCCTGCGTAAATAACGCCGAACTTGCTTACGTCTATTTCTTCGCTGAGAATACAAGAACTCATATCTGCAACGAGAGGAATATCTCCCGTTTCAGGAACGTAATTATAATGAGTACCGAAAATAGTGTTGTTATAACAGATATGTACGTAGTCCGCATCTTTACGGAAAGCGTTGGCTTCAACCTTGGGGATAAAAGTAAAGTTTTTGTCTTCGCTTGATGCTACGCATACGGCGTCGGTAAACTTTCCTGCTTCTTTGAACGCTTTTTTTGCAAAGTTGCCCGTTACGATATAATCGGCTTTTTTATTTACGCCGAGATTGAGAGGAACTGCTTCGAACTGTGTAGATGCTCCACCCTGAACGAAAATTATATCGTAATTTTCGGGAACGGAAAGGAGTTCTCTGAGAAGGCTCTCTGCTTTATCATTTATTTCCTGATAAGGCTTTGAGCGGTGACTCATTTCCATAACGCTCATGCCCGTTCCGTTGTAATCGGTAAGCTGAGCCTTTACTTTTTCGAGTACGGTAAGCGGAAGCATAGAAGGTCCCGCGGAAAAATTGTAAACTCTCATTTTCAAATCATCTCCATAGAAAAATTTTTTTCAATAAAGATTATACACTTTCCTTTTGAAATTATCAACTGTTTCAAGGCTAAAAAGAATATATTTTGTACTTAATTGTAAGTCGCATTAAGAAAACAAGGTTGCATTAAGAAAATAATAAAGAATATATTATCTAAGTATTGACAATTGGATTGAAAACAAGTATAATATATGCATAATAGTGTATTTATGTCCTATATGGTGACTGCTATTAAATAATATGAGAGGAATTGCTATGGAAACGTACAATGAAAATTTCCCCGAAAATCTTGAAGAGGAAGAAATTCTTGACGCTGAGATTACCGAACAGGAAGAGTATTCTGACGACGTCATAACGGGAGTTATTGACGATTCGTATGATGAGTTGGACGACTTTGACGATTTTGATCTTTCCGACGATATTGACGATGATAAAATCAATAAAGTATTGGACGAACTTGCCGAATTGAAAAGAAACTTATCTTCTTCAAACGCAAGAGGAATATATCAAAACCAATCGGCGCCTACCACTCCGGGAGAGGTTGCGTTGTACAATGAGATAAATCGTCTGCGTGACGAACTTTCTAAACTGCAACAGTCTCAAACTCTTCAAGCTGAAATAAATAAAATTAAAGAAGCTATGGAAAAAGAAAATAAGCAACAGGAAGAAAAGCTTATGAGTGAAATCCGTGGCATGAAGAAAGGCAAGGAAGAGATTCCCACGCCCGTTGCGGTCGTTGCTCCATCTCCTGAAAAGAAAGAAATCGAGCAGGACGTAAAAGGTTACGCTGAAATCATGACCGAACTTGCCGAAATTAAAAAAGCGCTTCTTTCCGTTTCTCAGAGTAAGGAAAAGACTGACACTCCTTGCGTGAAAAGAGGTGTGGCGAAACTTCACAAATGGCGTACGTCAAACGAAAATCCCGAAATTCTCCGTCGCTTAGTGGAGATCAAACTTACTCTCGGTAAACTTCCTCTTTCTGAATATGAAAAAGAGCTGAAACTTCTCGGTCTTTACGATACGTTATCGGCAACGAAATCGGCAGTTTATTCCAAGTCGTGCGGAATGGCTGAAAAACTTGATATGATGCGCAAGCTTGAGAGCGAACTTTCAGCGATTGACGATTGTTACGTTCTTGACGTAGTAGATGCATACAACGGACTTGTTGATTATATCCTGAGTTCTCAGCTTACGATTGACGGCGTGGAAGTATTCGCAAAACTGCCTGTAAGCGCAAAAATCAAAAGTACGCTTAAAGGCGACGTACTTACTATTGCGGTTGAGTTCATAAATGCAACCATACTTGCAAAAGACAAGAAAACGGGTGTCGCGGTTGATAAACTTCCGCTTATCGTTGATTTGAAGAATAAACTTCAATCGGGAAAGAAAGCAGTTGAAAACGACGTACTTTACAACGACCTTATCCGTCTTGGATCAGAACTCGTATTCCTTACGGACGAATCTGAACTCCGTAGATGCTCGGAAGAAATGGCGGTTGCTCTCGAACAACTTTGCTATCTTGCTTACGGCGAATTCGTTACTTTCCCCAAACTCGTTCATGATAAAGCGGGATTATCTCCCCGTAGCGTAGTTCGTGACTTTATTGAAGAAGTCACTTCTTCTGAAGAAGTTAAGACGGACGATGCAACGGTAAGCGCGCTTACCAACGCCGTAAATCTTCTCCGCGCAGAAATCGCTAACGGTGCGGTGACTACTTCCGCAGGCGGAGAACTTCGCAGACTTATCGAAGAAACCGAATCTGCGCGCGCAGACAGAGAAAAACTGTTGGATAGCGTAGAGCATATAAAAAATGCTCTTGATGCTTTCGTTGGCGATGAAGTATCTATTGATCCGGACAACGACGATATCAATCAACTTCTTCAGGAAGTAAAGACTCTTCATACTGAAATGAACACGCTTTCCGAAAATGAAAGCGCGCAAAAAATGAGCGTGTCTACTCCCGACGAAGTAAATCTTTTCCTTTCAGAAATCGTTTCTCTTCGTGACGAAGTACAGTCTTATAAAGATGAAGTTACGGGAATAATTAACAGTCTTGCGGAAGTAAAGGGTGACGATGCAAATGCAGACGGCATAGCAGATGCGCCCTCGTCAGCAGTTTATGATGAACTTGTTGCAATTCGCGCAGATATCGCTTCTTTTGCAGAAAACATCAACGCAAACGCAGTCGCTACCGAAGATGCAGATAAGCCTGTAATCGTTTCCGCGCCCGTTGTTTCAAAAGCAGAAATTCCCGATTCAATAATAGAAGATATTGCTGAAATCAAGCGCGTTGTAGCGAGTATGTCCGACAGTAGCGTAGGCGTAAAGATTGACGAACTTCGCGACGAGCTTGCAGAAACGTTGGGTAATATAGATCTTCACTCGACTGAAAGCGTTAAAGTTACGGAAGATGCTCGCTTAACCGAATTACTCGAAGCCGTTTCCGCAATACAGAATCAAATTGCAGACATAAATCTTATGCCTTCCGAAGATTCCCGAATAAATGAACTCATTGAAGCGGTCGCAGGCGTAAGAAAACAAATTGATGAGTTAGACTTAACCGTAGTAGTTCCTGAAAATTTGTCGGAAGACAAGCAGAGCGGTGTTGAAACTGAACTTATCGTAAATGAGATTAAGGAACTCAAAAACGATTTGTCTGCCCTTAAATCGGATATATCTGCGCTTAAAGCACAAATCAATGTTCCCGACAATTCGCATATTGAGAGCGTTATTGCAGATATTTACGAAGACGTTCGCGCAATAAGAGAAGAACCTGATTACGGCGTTATGAACGAAATTCTCGCTCTCCGCGAAGAATTCCAGCTTATGAAAGAACGCCTTGAAAAGAAAGAGAAAGAAACGGCGTCTACCGATAAGATAGTAGCCGAGATACAATCTCTTAGAGAGCAGATTTTTGCGATCAATATGGCTGCCGTTTCGGACGGAGAAGAGCAGAATTACGAAAGCTACAACAACATTATAGTTGACGAGCTTAGCGCAGTCAGAGAAGAACTCGCCTCTCTTCTTTCCATCGGTACGGACGGAATAAGAGTAGATACATCTACGATTACCGCCAAACTTGATGAAGTACGTGATCTTATGACCGAAGCCCGCGAGGCAGCGGATGCTCATAAGAAGGCAACCGAAGCGGACGAAGTCGTTCAGCTCAAACAGACCATTGCAGAGCAGAAAGAAACGCAGGCGCTTATGCTTGATCTTATGAATAAGATGGTAGCGAAACTGGATAAGCAAGTCGAAACTTCGGAAAAGATGTCTGAAGAGATCGCAAGCAAACTTGGAGAAAAAGGCGCAGACGAAGAAGTACGTCACGAACTTGAAAATATCAAGTATACCTTAGGCGTTATGCAGGGTAAAGAAGACGGAAATGCCGACGCTGACCTTGAAGATTCTATTGATAAACTCAAATCTGAACTCTCCAAGATGGCGGGACTTATGGACGGCATTAACGCTGAAAAGCCTAAATCTTATAAAAACAATAAATAATAATAATTTGAAAAGCGAAAAATCCATTACGAATAAAACGTAATGGATTTTTTATTTTTTACGTTTTCACTCTTTACTATTTTACAGCATACCATAAAGTAAGATACTAAGGAGTTGCCCATGATTATCATAACGATTTTAGCCGTTAGTCTTGACGCATACGTTGCAGGAATATCTATGGGTGGCAAATATTCTACTATGTCGTTGCTTTACGCATCCGCATACTCTTTCTTTCTTCCCGTAATTGCGATTTTCTTTTCAGTCCTATTGAACGAACAACAAACAGTACTTAATATTCTGTCTGCGTGCATACTTATAGTATTAGGGGCAAAAGGGCTTTTGCCTGTGAAAAAAAATAAAGGACTATGTCAAGGTCTAAAAAAAGAAAAAGAAGGTTTTTTCTTTCTGACACTATTGGGCGTTTCACTTTCCATAGATTCGGCGTTTGCTACACTCGCCTCGTACGACGTCGAATATTTTCTATTTTTTCCGTTCGTGCTTATGTATATGCATTTCGTATTGCTTACGTTAGGGCAGTATACCGCAAAACTGTTAGGGTTTTCCGAGTGGCTGATGAAAATGGCAAGCGCAATTTTAATGTTTGTCGGTATTTTAAGATTATAAAATGGGGGCTATATGAGTGATAAGTACATAATTGAGGGCGGTCGTCCATTGCGCGGCGAAATAAACGTTTCTTCGGCAAAAAATGCGGTGTTGCCAATAATCGCTTGTTGCGCTATGATAAAAGACATGGTGGTTTTGCATGATTGCGAACTGCTCAGCGACGTAGAAAATATGCTGGGAATAATAAAAAGTCTGGGTGGCAAATACGAAATTACGGGGGATAGTATCGTCATTGATTGCAAAGGTCTTCATTTCAGCGCAGTCAATCATGAACTTACGGGCGCGCTCCGTTCTTCCGTATTTATTCTCGGACCTTTGCTTGCCAGATTCAGACGGGCGGAAATTAGTTATCCGGGCGGTTGTGATATAGGGCTTCGTCCGATAGATTTGCACCTTGACGGACTGAAAAAATTGGGTGTTATTATTGACGAGGACAATGAAAAACTTCGCTCTGACGGTAGACGGCTTCACGCTGGGAACGTAACCTTAGCCTTTCCCAGCGTAGGCGCAACCGAAAACTTGATAATGACTGCCACGCTGACCGAAGGCAGAACGGTACTTAAAAACGTTGCGAGCGAACCGGAAATCGTGGACTTACAAAACTTCATAAACGCAATGGGCGGAAATGTTCACGGAGCAGGAACGTCTACTATAACTGTGGACGGCGTTAAGAGATTGCATGGCGGAACGTACTCGCCCATACGTGACCGTATCGTAGCGGGCACGTATCTTATTGCGGGAAGTATGTGCGGTGGAAAAGTAACTGTGCACGGTATAAGTTCGGATTGGTTAACCGCCCTTACCGAAAAACTTCGTTATGCCGGCGTAAAAATCACCGAGCGACCGGAGAGTATAACGGTGGAAAGCAACGGCTCTCTCCGCATGATAAATAAAATCGAAACTAAACCGTATCCGGGATTTCCTACCGATTTACAAGCCCCTATAACAGCGTTAATGTCATCATCAATCGGTAGAGGTTACATAATTGAAAATCTTTTTGAAAACCGTTTTCGCCACGTCGCGGAACTGATAAAAATGGGCGCAGATATTACAGTGTGCGGACGGGCGGGCACGGTACGTGGCGCGCATCTTCACTCAGCACAGGTACGCGCGGAAGATTTACGCGGAGGGGCTTCTCTTGTATTAGCAGGTTTGAAAGCAGAGGGGAAAACGGAAATAATGGGCGTTCATCACATAGATCGTGGATATTATAAATTAGAAGAAAAAATAAGTTTATTGGGCGGAAAAATAAAAAGAGTTAAAATTTCTTGCGTTTAGTATGAAATTTTGTTATAATACTATCGTGAGAAGTAAGCGACTTATAATTTTATTAGCCGTGTTTGGTATTATCTGCGCAGTCATTATAATAATGAGTGCAATATTTACCATATATTCCACAGAAGCGAAATGCTTGACTAATTACGGTGAGGACAATTCGATATATACAACTATTGAATCCGTCAACAGAGAAGTAAAGTTAGTTTCCGACGAGTTCCGTTATGGAAATATTTTCCTTCTTGACGAGCAAAAGGTTTTGGATGCCGTGAACAAAAAAGTGGCGAAAGCCGATGCCGTGGACGTTGAGAGTGTTTTTCCGAATAAAATTATAGTAAAATACTATCTCATTACCGAAGACTTACAGTTCAAAGTAAACGACGAATATTACGTTTGCGGAGAAAACGGAAAGATTTTACGTCATGGCAAAACCGATTACGCAAAAACGAGCGATACGATAATTTCCGTAACTCCTTTCACGGAGCCTACTATTGCCGAAAATAGTACGCACGTATATACTGAGGCGGAATCATACGATATGAAAACGCTGAAAACAATACTTAGCCTCTCGAACTCACTCGTTTCTGAAGGCAGAAGAGCGTTTGATAAAAGCGCGTATGAAAGCATAGATTTGTCAAACAAAAACAGCGTAAAGATAAAAATGCGAAAAGGCGTTTCTTTCAGGTTGGACGTAAGCGAGGACAAGCTTGCCGATGCCGTTCAGGCAATGGTTTCCTGGTACGTTGATATGGACGAGAGCAAACTTTTCAGCGGAGAAGTAATTCTTTCGTATAACGCGCAAGCTGATAAAATAATGATATACGAAAAATAATGGAAGTTGTATAACGTTATTCGATATTTTAACTCTTGACAGTTAGACAATAATCGTTTATAATAATTAGGACTATATATAAAAATTGGACGAGGAAAATCAAAGTGGCACATGAAGTTGCAATCATTGACGTTGGTTCGGCTAACATAACGGCAATAATTGGCGCAAGAGGAATAAACGGTACTATTTCCGTAAAAGGCATGGGCGAGTGTGAATACGCCGGCTACGAAGACGGAGAGTGGTACAGACCGGACGAACTGATAAACGCAGTCGAACGGGCTCTTTCGCTTGCTCAGACTGAGGCGCGCACGAAGATAAATCATTTATATATCGGAGTTCCGGGACATTTCACCGTATCACAGTGTAAAGAAGTCAGTATGTCGCTTGGCAAAAAGCGTAAAGTGTATGACGAGGACGTAGAGGAATTAGTTGATTTGGGAGATACGTTTAAAGATGATCCCAATTATGAATTAATAAACTGTCAGCCGATATTTTATACCTTGGATGACGAAAGAAAACTAATTCAGCCGGTGGGCTTAACGTCAAACCGACTTTCGGGTTTTTTGTCGTATATCCTTGCTGAAAAAAAGTTTACTGAAAAGTTTGATCATATAATGGACGAACTTGAAATAGAATCGTACGATTACGTAAGTTCTATACTCGCAGAATCGCTTTTCCTTTTTGATGATTATACGAGAGACGGGTTTGTCGTATGCCTTGACGTTGGATATATCGTGTCCGATCTCTTTGTTGTAAGAGGTGACGGCATACTTCGTCAATTCAATATACCGTTCGGCGGTGGGCACATTACGAAAGCGCTTCGTGACGATCTGAACATAAGATTTGCCTTGGCAGAAAAACTTAAAAGAAAGGTTATTTTGAATCTTGAATTTTCGGATAACGATACTTACGACGTTTCATATAAAGATAAAGTGACATCATTTTCGGCGCAACAGGTCAACGATATCGTGGCTTCCAAACTTTCAAAACTTTCGCGTACGATAACGAATTGTCTTGCCTCTTGTGATTTACCTGCATCTACGTCCTTTTACCTTACGGGTGGCGGACTGTCTTATATGTCAGGAGCAAGAGACTTTTTGTCCAAAAAATTAAATAAACACGTAGAAATAGCAAAGCCTGAATTACCGCAGTATAATAAACCTCATTTGTCATCTGCGTTTGGGCTGATGGATATGGTTCTCGGAAACGAAGAACCTGCGAAGAAAAAGGGTTGGTTTGCCCGTCTTTTCGGAAGATAAGGAGTTTTTATGAACGAACAGAAATTTGTATTGCCTTCGTCAAAAATTGCAGTAGTCGGCGTAGGCGGAGCAGGCGGAAACGCCGTTAATCGCATGGTAACGGACAACTTTAAGGGCGTCGATTTTATTGCAGTCAATACCGACTTGCAAGACCTTAATAATAAATCAAAAGCGCCTATACGCATACAGATAGGTGAAAAACTCACGCAAGGTCTTGGAGCAGGCGCAAATCCCGAAGTTGGTCAGCGCGCAGCAGAAGAAAGCCGTGAAATAATAAAAAGATGTTTGCAGAACGCCAATCTCGTTATTATTACCGCAGGTATGGGAAAAGGCACGGGTACGGGCGCATCACCCGTAATCGCTTCAATAGCGAAAGAACTTGGCAAACTCGTCGTAGCAGTCGTTACTAAGCCTTTCTATTTTGAAGGTAAGCACCGTATCGTCAATGCTGATATCGGTATTGAGAACCTTGCAAAAGCGGTAGACTCGTATATCGTCGTTTCCAACGAAATGCTCATAAGAATGTCGGGAAGCGCGTCAATGGCGGATGCGTTTGCGTATGCAGACGGAGTACTTCGTCAATGTATACTTGGCATAAGCGACGTTATTCTCAATACGCAAACTATGAATATTGACTTTGCAGACCTTTGTACCGTTCTTCGTGACAAGGGCAGAGCGTATATCGGTATAGGTTGCGGATCGGGTGATAACAGAGTAATGACGGCAATAAAAGAAGCCGTAGGCATTACTTTACAAGAAACGAAAATCAGCAACGCTACCAGCGTAATGCTTAACGTAAAGGCTAAGCATGAAGTATCTGCAGAAGAAATTGATAAGGCGGCGGTACTCGTTAGGGAAGTCGTTCATAAGGATGCTAACATAGTGTTTGGCGTAGATTTCAGAGATGATTTACCTCATGACGTAGAAATAATGCTAATTGCGGCAGGCTTGGGCGGAACGCCTGAAACGGCAAAGCCCAAAACCACGAGCATAAGCGATCATGCCAATAATTATGCGGGAATAATTAATTCGGAGCCTGCTCCTGCAAAACAGCCTGAGCCGATTAAACCGAAAAGTGGAATTCCCGACAGCCGAGTTAATTTTGACGATGAAGACGATGACGTTCCCGACTGGATGAAGGAAACCCGTCGCGGTAGATTATAAAATATTTTCAAAAAACAATAACGACAAAAACCGTTGCGATAGAAAGCGACGGTTTTTCCTTTATTTTTATATCTTCGACAACAAAGGCGATTACTCTTATTCCTTCGTATGGTAAACTGTGTCTATGAGCGCGTATATCGAAGTGGTAATAATGGATAATCTGATATTGACTTCGTCGATAGCCGTTCTTTCGTACGTTACTTGCGGACAGTTGGTACGCAAACGCCGTACTCTCGTCGCTTCGTTGCTTGGCACGGCGATATCCGTGACTTATCCGTTTTGGCGCTTGCAGACGGCGTTGCTCGTTATAGCAAAAATAGCGGTTGGATTGATACTGAGCGCGATTCTATTTTGCGGATTAGATAAACCCATACTTTCTACTCTGATATTCTTTGCGAATACGGCTTTATGCGGTGGGGTGTGCATAATGCTGAATTATTTCATCACGCAGGACTGGGCAAAAACGCTCGCTCTCGCTCCCACATTGCCTTATTGCATTCCGTCCGCAATAGGCGTAACGCTGGCGTTGTGCGTAAAGCGTGTGCACGGCGCGGTGCAAAAACGCCGAAGAAAGAGCGCGTATACTTACGGCGTAAGTGTTACGATAAACGGCAAAAGCGTAGCGATGACGGGATATTTGGATAGCGGTAACTTTCTGTTTCACGGCAATTCACCCATAGTAGTAATAAAACTCACCGCATTGACAAGATTTTTCGAGCGAAATACGATCGTTGAGCGAATAATAGGGATAAAAACGATAAACGGAGTAGGGGCGAGCAGTAAATTATTCTTGTTGAAACCGGAAAGGTTTATATTATATTCAGACAAAAAAAAGAATAAACATAATATTGACGTGACGTTGGGCGTGAGCGAAGCCGACTTTGATTGTTCGGCAGATATGCTCTTACCACCGTCACTGATTGGAGGCTGAAATGTTTAAGGCAATAATAAAATTGATAAAGAAAATCTTTTCTCAAAAAGAAGAGCGCAGTTTGTTTTACGTCAGTAGCGGTGAAACTTTGCCCACACCACTCACGGCAAGTGAAGAAATGCAAATGCTCGAAGAAATGCGTGACGGAAGCGATATGGCAAAAAGCACGCTAATTGAACGCAATCTTCGTCTTGTCGTGTATATAGCGCGTAAGTTTGACAATACGGGTATAGACGTGGACGATCTCATTTCCGTCGGCACGATAGGTCTTATAAAAGCCGTTAATTCATATAATTTCGAGAAAAATATAAAACTTGCCACCTACGCATCAAGATGTATTGAAAACGAAATTCTTATGCACCTCAGACGAGTAGTAAGAACTCGTTGCGAAGTATCGCTTGACGAGCCGTTAAACGTGGATTATGAAGGCAACGAACTTCTTATATCTGACGTTCTTGGAACAGAACCTGATGTTGTAAGCAAAAACCTTGAAAACGAAGTGGAAAAAGAATTGCTTATGAACGCCGTCAATAAACTTTCCGAGCGTGAACGCATTATTATGGAACTCCGCTTTGGTCTGAGTGGGGAAACGGAAAAGACACAAAAAGAAGTGGCAGATATGCTTGGGATAAGTCAGTCCTACATATCTCGCTTGGAAAAGAAAATAATTCTCCGCCTTCGCAAAGAATTAAATAAACTCGGTTGCTTCGCAACATAAATAATAACCCTTAGGCAACACAAAAAGCCAAGACGAACAAAATTCATTCTTGGCTTTTCTTGGCGGAGAAGTGGTGATTGCGTTTGAACTTTTTTGCTGAAATAAGCATAAAAAGACTGATTTAGTCGCGTTTTTTAACGTGACCAAGTTGAAACGTCGATTGCAATAAAATTTGTGCCAGGGAAATACTGAAGCGTCGCCATCCCTAGTTGAGTTTCTTGTCCTACCCAAACGTTATTTTCTTGAACTAGTATAGTCATATATACTTGAATTTTTGTAGTGCCAATGGTTCCGTATGTATCTGTTTGTTTATAAGTATATAATTTAAAATTTGTATCTGTAATATACTGTACCATAAAATCTAATTCAAGAGAGGCTTCAGTGACAAATAAGTGTTTTAAGTTACCTCCTTGTACGTTTTGATTGCAATGCACCAAACCATTAGGGCATTTATAACAGCACTTTCTAACGTGTCTTTTGAGGAATTAAGACCGCCTTTCATGTTTTCTAATATAGACTCATATAAGTCTAAAAAATTTTGACCAGGGGTTACGGAAGGAAGAATTTCTTCTGGTTTCCAAGTAAACTCAGAAAGAGTTATGCTTTGCGATTTGTTTATTGGTGTAGGGGACTCTTCTGCCATAAACCAAGTAGCAAAGACACCGCTCACGGAAGCGAAAAATGTCAATATAGTTAAAAAAATGAAAAAATATGTTATCCTTTTTGACATTTTTACACCTCCTTCTTTGTTATCTTTGTATAATTTTTTGTATAAGTTCCTTAACCCACTTTACTTGTCTGTCTGAAGAGACTTTAACTCGCATTGTATAGTTTGAATATTTTTTTATATCTGAAACGTCTGTAAATATGTATTTAGTATTTTCATAATCTTTGGGGTTTAAGCCAAGATAAGCATTAAGCGTTTTCCCTTTTATCGTAAATTTAACAACAGGCGCATTCTTAAACTTATAGGTCGTTTGATATTTGCCTTCTAATGTTCTTACTCCATTTATCGTTTCAAGATAAGTTTTTATATTGATAAAACGCTCTTTTGCTATAGGTGAAAGTTTTAATTTTTGTTTAAAACTTTTCTTTTTTATATTTAAGCGAGTAAATTGTGTGGGCTTATTTAAGATATTGAGTCCTTTCTTTTTTGCAAGGTCTAAAATTAAATCGCAACTCCAACGAGTTTGGCGATCACTACTTAATCTTAAACACATTGGATAATTTTTATGTTTTAATCTATTTGAAAGGTCTATAAATTTATATTTACTGTTTTCGTAATCTTTGGGCGACAGGCCCAAAGCAACGTTTAACGTTTTACCTCTAAAGAAAATCCTTGCAATACAGCTTGATTTACTTTTATACGTTTGTTGCATTTTACTTTCTATTATGCGAAGATTTTCAATTCTTGAAAGCGTCTGAACGATAGTAGTGTATCTATTTTGCATTTTCTCACTAGCAAGCGTAAGTCTTTCGTTAAAAGTTTTTGATGGTTTTAGATTAGCAAATCTTGAATCAACGCTTTCATTAAAATCTTTGGTAGTGGCGAGTTCTTGTTGTTGAGATAGAAGTAAAAATCTTTCTTTTCTGGCATTTAAAAGTTTCTTTTCTAAAATCGGAGTGCATATCATTGCCCCAACAATTAAAAGTAGACAAAGCCAACCTGCTGGCGATTGCATAAATAAAATAAAACTGCCTATGAAGGGAATTTTTTCTCCTTTATAAATGCCCTTCATTTGAGAGTAGAGAACAGGGAAACGGTCAGGTGAGCCTACGGCATCACCCTGCATTAGAAAATACTTTTCATTTGGGTGATAGGTGTTAGGCTCTTCAATGCCAACGATTCTATGCACGATTAATATGCCGTCAACTTCATAAACAACAATATCATAAAGTTTTAGATCTTCTTCACTAGGGATTTTATACGTAGTTATTAAATCAAAAGCGCTGATCTGGTTATTTAAATTGTTATCAAATAAATATTTGTTTTTTTCGTTTTTACTTTCCATCGAAGAAGTTAAAACGACTCTGAACGTAGGCACATTATCAAAATAAACGTTTTGCGTACAATTTATATAAATAGATGACAAAAAAATTACACCAACAATAGCGAAAAGTAATATATTAAAAATCATATTAAAAACTTTTGAAAATTTACTTCGCTTTTTTGTGTAATCAATATTAAATTCTTTTAAAATATCTTCATCTTCTAAGCCTGCTTTTATGTGTTTAAGTCCGTTCTTTATAATTATAGTTAGCATATAAGAGAAAACGCCAACCAACATTATAAAAACGATTAAGCATAGAATTAAAGAATAAATCTCAAATTTAGTCATTTGTCATCGCCTTTATTTAACACACAAAGCCAGCCAAAAAAAGGCTGGCTTTATGTGTTTTCTTGATTAATTATTGTTGTGTCGTAATACCATCACTTACGGTAATTGAAATTTGTCCTAAACCTAAAGCAGTATTAAACGCATCATACTTTGCCTTTGTATCCAAATTAAATTCAGTTAAATGAATATGCCCAGCAAGTTCAGCCGCAGTAATAGTAAAGGTGAAAACTCCATTAGAAGGCTCGCCCCAAGTGATTGCTTCAGCGCTGGTATGCTCTAAAGTGATGATATTCTTAGCCGCTACTGCATCAGTTGTATCATCGTCAAAGGTCCAGTTTGCGTTTGTTAAGCCAAATTGGAAAGTAGAGTCAACGCCATTTTCTTTTATATCTTGTGGCGCAACAGTATTGGGAGTAAAGGTAATTACTATATCACCAGTAATGGTCAACGCTGTAGTATGCGTGGTTCCTTGTTTGGGGTCAATCGTCATCGTAACATTAGACGTATTAATTTCATATGTACCATAAGAACCGCTGAATGCAACGCTGGTAAGGTTCATTGACATATTAACCGTTTCGTCAGCCACGTCAGTATATTGCGTATACGTCCAAGTGGCGTAAACACTGCCGATAGTAACACAAAGAATCATCACTATAAGCAAACTTAACTTTTTCATAAGCATCTCCTTTCTCTTTATAATAATTTATAAAAGTTAATTATATTATAATACTGTTTTAAACTATTTGTCAATAAATTTTAAATATTTTTATGAACTTTGTTTGGTTTAGTTTGTAATTTTGGCTTTAAGATGTTCAAAATAAAAGTTTATACCTGCATTTCCTTTAAGGAAGATATATTTGATTATAGTAATAGAAAATGTAGTCGCATCAGAACGCGGGTTCAAGCGCGACTGCATTTGGCGGAGAAGGATATTCGTCGTTTGCTTTTAACAAACGCCGAAGTTGCTCGCAGAAGGATATAAGAACTTCTTCAAGTTCCCGAGCCCGCAAGGCGAACCGATAAAAATCTGACGATATTTATTGATTCTTACCCTCTTTATCCACATAAAAAAAGACACCTTATGGTGTCATTTTTTTATGGCGGAGAAGGAGGGATTCGAACCCTCGCTGCAGTCTTCCCACACTACTCCCTTAGCAGGGGAGCCCCTTGAGCCACTTGGGTACTTCTCCAAAGCAAGATTGATTATACCAAAGTAGGCGGTTAATGTCAAGGATAATCAATCGATATGAGTAAGATTATTTGTTAAAAATTAAAAATATTTTCTCGCTTTCAATTTTTTTGGAAAACAATGTTTCGGGAATTGAAATCTGTTCTTAAAGTACGCAATACGTACAAAATTCTTGCATTTATTCGCAAATTATTATATAATTTAAACAACAACCTATAAGGCGATATTGTGGCGATAGGGCAAAAGTACACGCTTCGTTAAACGAGGACGGCAAGTGACAAGTAAAAGGCGAAAAAGCCGAAAAATCATTAAAGGTTTTCGCCACGCAGAAAGAGGCGATAGAGTATGCCAAAAGAGTGGCGGGTAATCAGGAAGATAATATCGTTATTCATAAGGTAGACGGAAAAATAAGAAAGCAGACCTACGTGCAAAAGGACAAAAAACAATGCCTTTTTTACCAATAACGAAAGAAGAAATGTCAGAACGTGGTTGGGTTCAACCCGACTTCGTGTTAATTACGGGTGACTCGTATGTTGATCACCCCTCTTTCGGCACGGCGATAATTTCCCGTGTTTTGGAAAAAGCGAGCTATAAGGTTTGTATTTTACCTCAACCGAAAACGGACGACGACTATAAGAGATTTGGTCGTCCGCGTCTTGCGTTCTTAATAAACGGCGGTAATATCGACTCAATGGTGGCGCATTACACAGCGTCCAAAAAACGCAGAAGTGACGATGCCTACACGGCAGGTGGCAAGGCAGGCTCACGACCTGATCGCGCGGTTATCGTATATTCAAAAGCCGTTCGTCGTTTGTTCGGGAACGTTCCCGTTTGCATAGGCGGTCTGGAAGCATCGCTTCGCCGTTTTGCGCATTACGATTATTGGGACGATAAAGTCCGCCCGTCCGTATTGATTGATTCTTCGGCAGATTTATTGATGTACGGTATGGGCGAAAAACATATCGTTGAAATAGCCGATAGATTGAACGCGGGTGAGAACGTAAGCGAACTTCGTAATATTCTCGGAACTTGTTACGCCGTAAAAACGGTGGATTATGAACCGGGCTCGGCGAAAGAGTGTCCGTCTTTTGAGGCGGTGTCAGCGCTTACAGAACGTGGCAAAAAAGATTACGCCAAGTCCTGCCGTATACAGCACGAAATGCACGATTCCGTTCGTGGCAGACGTGTAATACAACGCCACGGCGACAAAATAGTGGTGCAAAATCCGCCTATGCCACCACTTACACAAGAGGAAATGGACGAAGTATACGCGTTACCTTTTATGCGCGATTATCACCCTTCTTATAAAAAACTTGGTGGCGTGCCGGGTATTGAAGAAGTTAAATTCTCGATTATTCACAATAGAGGATGTTTTGGCGCGTGTAATTTCTGTTCGCTTGCATATCATCAAGGCAGGGTAATCAGTTGTCGCAGTCACGACTCCGTAATAGCAGAAGCGAAAAAAATTACGCAAATGCCCGATTTCAAAGGTTATATTCACGACGTAGGCGGTCCGACCGCAAACTTCCGCGCGCCTTCTTGCGACGGACAAGAAAAACGTGGTATGTGCGCAGATAAAAAATGTCTTGCTCCGACTATGTGTAAGGCAGTACGGGTTAGTCACTCCGATTATCTTGATTTGCTTAGAAAACTCCGCGCGTTGCCCAAAGTTAAAAAAGTTTTCGTGCGCTCCGGCATACGTTTTGACTATCTCGTTGCAGATAACGACGACAGTTTTTTCAAAGAACTCGTAGAACATCACGTCAGCGGACAACTCAAAGTTGCTCCCGAACATTGCTCGAAAAACGTTCTTGACAAAATGGGAAAACCGCATATCGAAGTGTATAACCGTTTCAAAAATCGTTTTTATGAATTGACGGCAAAGGTCGGCAAAAAACAATTCTTAGTTCCGTATTTGATGTCATCACACCCGGGCAGTAAGATCGACGATGCCATTGAACTCGCGCTTTTTTTGAAAAAGGAGGGTTTGCATCCCGAACAAGTTCAGGATTTTTATCCCACGCCCGGTACGGTTTCTACTTGTATGTTCTATACGGGAATTGATCCTTTCACTATGGAAGAAGTTTACGTTCCGACAACGGCGCAGGAAAAAGCGGAACAGCGCGCGCTTTTGCAATATTTCCGTCCTGAAAATAAAAAAATAGTACTTTCGGCATTGAAAAAGGCGGGAAGATTTGATCTTATCGGCAGAGGCAAAAACTGCCTTGTTTATGATGACGAGGTAAAACCTAAAACAAAGCCTGCGTCAGCGCAAAAATTTGATAAAAGCAAGCGAAATGTAAGCAATAAACAAAACCGTAAAAAATAAATCATATTTCGTAGAAGAGCAGGAACTTTCTGCTGTTAGTAACGCGGATTATAAAAACAACGCATAAAAGGGAAGGTAATGCGATTTTCACACGAGAGAATTGCATTACCTTTTTTTGGTTGCGTGGATTTTCGGGAAATGTTTGCAAAAGAAAAGCATATCGTTTGTGTTTGTTTGCAAAAACTGCTATAATAAAGATATGAAAGAAATCGGTATGAAAATAATAGCGCGGATAAAATCTGATTTTTCCGACAAATTCGGTTTACCCAGACAAAGTGGGCTTGTCAGCGAGTTGAAATCGTACGTAATATTTGAGCCTGAATATCGCAACGCAGATGCTTTGAAAGGTATTGAAGACTTTTCTCACTTATGGTTGCTTTGGTATTTTGACAGATCGGACAGGGAAGATTGGTCAGCAACCGTGCGCCCACCCAAACTCGGTGGAAATAAACGAGTAGGCGTTTTCGCAACCCGATCCCCGTTTCGTCCTAATCCGATTGGTTTGTCCTCCGTTCGGCTTGATGAGGTTATTGATACGAAAGAAGGCAAAGTTCTTGTTGTTTCGGGCGCAGATATTGCAGACGGTACGCCTGTTTTTGACGTCAAGCCTTATCTTGCGTATACCGATTCGCACGAAAACGCCCGTGGCGGTTTTACCGAAGGGCTGAATAACTTAAAATTAAACGTATATATTGATGAAAAACTTTCTCAAAAGTTCCCGTCACAAAAATTAAACGCGTTAATTTCGGTTTTAGAGCAAGATCCAAGACCGGGTTATCATGATGATCCCGAACGGGTATACGGTTTCTCTTTCGCCGGATATGAAATAAAATTCAAAGTAAAAAATAAAGAAGTGGAAGTAATTTCAATAGAAAAAGGAAATTTATGATAACAGTAAGAAAATACGTAGAAAAAGATATTCCCACGATGACAAAAGTGTGGAACGAAATAGTAAGAGAAGGCAACGCTTTCCCTCAAAACAAAGAGTTTGATGAGAAAGAAGCGCAAGCTTTTTTTAACGAGCAGACGTATTGCGCCGTTGCTGAAGTGTCTGAGCAAATCGTGGGACTATATATTCTTCATCCAAATAACGTTGGACATTGTGGACATATTTCAAACGCTTCTTTTGCGGTTAGCAAAGATTATCGCGGAGAGGGGATAGGCGAATTGTTGGTAAGTCATTGCTTATATATCGCGCCAAAATTCGGCTTTAAGATTTTACAGTTCAACGCAGTCTTGTCCACAAATATTTCTGCAATCAGACTGTATGAAAAAGTTGGCTTCAAGCGAATCGGAGAAGTGAAAAACGGCTATGCTTTCGCAGACGGCAGTTTTGGAGATATTGTATTATTTTATAAAAACCTTGATGAAGGCTCCTCTGCTTGTAAAAACTGTCAACACGATTGTAAAGGTTGTAAAGAAAATAAATAATACAATTTTTGTATTTAATAAGAATATAAATATGATAAAACGAAATATTTATCTTCAAATAGACATAAATCGGTTTACTTTTTAATGCCGTTTTGGTATAATTTTTTATAGCGTGGCAGTAGACCACCAGGAGGTTACAATGTCAGATTCAAATAAGCAGGCTGTGCCTTTTAAGGGTACTAAACAGCAAGAGGAACAACTTAGAGCAGAACTTAAAGATCTTAAAAGCAAGGGTATTGGCGTAATGTCGGCTCTTCAGACTGCTCAGGAAATATATGGTTATCTTCCCAAGGAAGTTCAGCTTATAGTTGCAGAAGAAATGGGCGTTTCCTTGTCCGAAGTGTATGGTGTAGCAACTTTCTATTCTCAATTCTCTTTATATCCCAAGGGAGAATTCAGAGTATCGGTATGCCTTGGAACCGCATGTTACGTTAAGGGCGCAGGACTCGTTTTCGATAAACTCAAAGAAGTTCTTAACATCGATGACGGACAATGTACTCCCGACGGAAAGTTTTCGCTTGATGCAACTAGATGTGTTGGTTGCTGTGGCTTAGCACCCGTTATGATGGTAAATGACGACGTTTACGGTAAAGTAACGCCGAATGAAGTTGAAAGTATATTGGCCAAGTATTAAGATCAAAGTATACTCAAACGCGGAGAAATTTTATGAAAATTAAAGACGTAGCAGAAATTCTTCAAGGTGAGATATTATGCTGTGAAGAGCAGGCTGATCGTGAAGTTCAGGCCGCTTGCGGTTCAGATATGATGAGCGACGTATTGGCTTACGTAAAAGATCAGGCTCTTCTCATAACCGGACTTTGCAATCCACAGGTTATTCGTACGGCAGTTATGATGGATATGATTTGTATCGCATTCGTCAGAGGTAAAGAGCCTACTGCCGAAATGATAGAACTTGCGCGGGCGAAAGGGATTACGATTATTCGTACTCCACGCAGAATGTTTTCCGCTTGCGGTTTGCTTTATAGCGCAGGTTTGAAATCGGGTAAATGATATGAGCGCTCTTCATTTAGAATTCGACGTTGCCGGCGATAACTTTCTGTCAGCAGGCTCGGCAACTGATAGGGTAAAGAACGAACTCAGAAAGTTGGGTGTTTCTTCTGCCGATATAAGACGAGTGGCAATTTCCATGTACGAAGGCGAAATTAATATGGTTATCCACGCAGGCGGAGGCAAAGCAATCGTTGATATATACGTCGATAAATCAGTCGTCAAATTAATCGACCATGGCAAGGGTATAAAAGATATCGAACTTGCAATGAAACCGGGATATTCGACCGCGAACGAAGAAATTCGCAATCTTGGTTTTGGCGCAGGTATGGGCTTGCCGAACATGAAAAAATACGCTGATGAGTTAATTATTGAAAGTGAAGTCGGCAAAGGTACTACCGTTACGATGATAGTAAACTTCAGCTGACAAAGATAAGGGAAAATATGGACAGAATCAAAACACTACATACCGTTACGTTGGATTTCGATAAGTGCAAAGGGTGCATAACTTGTATGCGCCGTTGTCCTACGGAAGCAATCCGCGTTCGTGACGGCAAAGCAAGCGTTGACTTTGATAAATGTATCGCTTGCGGAGAGTGCGTACGACTTTGTCCGCATAACGCCAAAAAGCCGGCTTATGACGACTTTGACGTTATAAATAATTATAAGTATAAAATCGCAATTCCGTCACCTTCGCTTTACGGACAGTTCAATAACCTTAGCGACGTAAATTACGTTTTGACGGGATTACTTAAAATAGGATTTGACGACGTTATGGAAGTGGGCAAAGGCGCAGAACTCGCTTCTGAAACGACCAGAATACTTTTTGACCGAAAAAATGACGATTATCCTGTAATCAGTACGGCGTGTCCTGCGGTATTGGAGTTGATTCTCGTCAAGTATCATAACTTAAAAGACAATTTGCTTAATTTATTAGCCCCCGTTGATATTACTGCAAAGTTGGCGAGGGATAGAGCGATTGAAAAGGGTATACCGCCCGAGGATATCGGAGTGTTCTTTATTTCGCCTTGTCCCGCAAAAGTATTCGCGCTTAAATGCGGTATCGGCGTTCAAAAGCCATACGTTGACGGTGTGCTTGCCAATAGCGACGTATATCTGAAACTTTTACCCGTTATAAATAAACTTTCTGAGAGTGAAGTAAAACCGCTTTCAAAAATGAGTATAATAGGACTTCAATGGGCGTCGTCGGGTGGTGAAACCGCTGCTGCATACAGGGATAAATACCTTGCCGCTGACGGAATAGAAAACGTAATAAATATTTTGAACTCACTTGAAGACGGTACGCTTGGTGAAGTTGAGTTTATAGAACTCGGCGCTTGTACGGGCGGATGCGTAGGTGGAGTTATGAATATTGAAAATCCTTTCGTTGCCAAAGCGCGTATTCGCGAACTCAGAACGAAATTCCCCGGGACGCGCAATCATCTTGCCGATGAAGGGAAAAGTTTGGAATATTATTTGTGGGAAAGAGAACCGACTGTAAAAGACGTGTTCAAACTTCACAAAGACAGAGCAACTGCAATGGAACGGTTGTTGAAAATCAACGAATTGATGGAAGAATTGCCCCAGATTGACTGTGGATTATGCGGAGCGCCGACTTGTAGGGCATTCTGTGAAGACAAAGTCGGCGGAGTAATTTCTATGGACCAAAAGTGTCCGAGGTTGAAATAATGGAACTTACCGTTGCGGATTTAATAGCAAAACTCAACGCGAAAGAAATTTGTATAAGCGATTCTGCGCGCAAAGTAAAGGGCGGATACGCAGGGGATTTTTTAAGTAACGTAATGGGTAAAGCACCCACGGATTGTTGTTGGTTTACCGTTATGGCGAACGTAAACGTCGTTGCCGTGGCAACGCTAGCGGACGTATCTCTGGTAGTGATCTGTGAAGGCGTAGAACCTGATGATTCGCTTGTTCAAAAAGCGAAAGTACAAGGCGTTAATATCGTTAGCGTAAAAGAAGACGTTTATAACGCCGTAATAAAGAGTGTAAGATGAAGATCAAATACGATTTTCATATTCATAGCGGTTTGTCGCCTTGCGCTGATGACGATATGACGCCCGTAACAATAGTCGGTTATTCGGCAGTTAGCGGTATTGATATGGTTGCGATAGCCGACCACAATGCAATAGCGAACGTAAAAGTTGCAATGATGGCAGGCGAGGCGTATGGCGTAGTTGTCGTTCCGGCAATAGAATTGCAAACGACGGAAGATATTCATATTCTGTGTCTGTTCCGTACGTATACTGACCTTGAAGCGTTTTATAATAGTCTGGAATTTGTAATAATCGACAATAAAGTTGATATATTCGGAAACCAAAACGTATACGACGAGGATGATGAAATAATAGGAACGGAAAAGCGATTGCTCTTGACTTCTGCAAAAATTGCTTCGTATGAAGTAAAAAATAGGGTAGAAGAGTACGGTGGTATAGCAATTCCGGCTCATATCGACAGAGAAAGCAACAGTATGCTTTTCACTCTCGGCGCAATAACCGAAGAATTTGATATCGTGGAACTTTCTACAAAAGCAGACGAGGACTTCATAAAAGAATATGAAAAATCGTATCGCATAATTATTGATTCTGACGCGCATACCTTGGACGGGATTTCAGTTCGTTCTGAGATGGAACTGACCGAGCGTAGTATTGACGGGTTATGGAAATATCTCAAAGGAGATAAAACGTGAGAGAATTATCGTTAAATCTTCTCGACATTGCGGAAAATTCGGTCAAAGCCAAAGCAACGTTAATAGAAATAACGGTCACCGTCAAAGCAAACTTATTGACTTTCGTCATTAAGGACAACGGTTGCGGTATGGACGAAGCGTTTTTGGCGAAAGTGACTGATCCGTTTACGACGACGAGAACGACGAGAAAAGTGGGGATGGGTATTCCTCTTTTGAAAATGATAGCGGAAATGAGTGGCGGAGAGTTCGCAATAACTTCAGAAAAGGGCGTAGGAACTACGACGAGCGCAACGTTTCAGCTTGACCATATTAATCGTCCACCGTTAGGGGACCTTGCTGACAGTATAGTTGCTCTCGTGACTGACCTCGGCGACTCAAATCTTATCTTTACTTACTCCGTCGAAAACGAGAAATTCGTGTTTGACACTAGGGAAGTAAGGGCTGAATTAGAAGATATACCTATGGATAACCCAGAAATTCTGGTATTTATCAGGGACTTAATAAAACAAAACGTAGAGATTACAAATGGAGGATTAAATATATGAAAAGCATAGCCGAAATTAAGGCGATCCGAGAGAAAATGCAATCGCAAATAATTCTCAGAGAGAATAGCGAAGAAGGCGAAACCAGACTTGTTGTCGGTATGGCAACTTGTGGTATTTCCGCAGGCGCAAGACCGGTTTTCAATACTTTGGTGGACGAAGTAGCAAAGCGCAATCTTTCTAAGGTAAAGGTTACGAGAGCAGGTTGCTTGGGTATGTGCAAACTTGAACCTATCGTAGAAGTTTTCGTGCCCGGTCAGGAAAAGGTTACTTATATTCAGGTAGATAGCGAAAAAGCTAAGAGAATTATATCCGAACATATCGTAAACGGCAACGTCGTTAACGATTATCTTATAACTAGCGAAGTATAATCAGGAGGAAGGATTAGGAAATGTATAGAAGTCATATTTTGGTATGTGGCGGAACAGGTTGTCACTCTAATAACAGTTCAGCCATATTCGACGAATTCCAGAGCCAACTCGTAGCAAACGGACTTGAAAAAGACGTTCAGGTAGTTCGTACAGGTTGTTTTGGACTTTGCGCAGTAGGCCCTGTCGTAATCGTATATCCTGAAGGCGCATTTTATAGCCAGATTAAAGTAGAGGACGTAAAGGAAATTGTAGAAGAACATTTGGTAAAAGGTCGTCTTGTTTCCCGTCTTCTTTATAAAGAAAAGTCTGACGAGCAAGTAGTAAAAGCGCTTTCCAATACGAAATTCTATAAGAAACAGACTCGTGTTGCGCTCAGAAATTGCGGTGTTATCAACCCTGAAAACATTGACGAATACATAGCGTATGACGGTTATGAAGCGCTCATAAAAGTTCTCACAAGCATGAAACCTCAAGAAGTAATCGACACTATCAAGGCGTCGGGACTTCGTGGTCGCGGTGGCGCAGGTTTCAGTACTGGTATGAAGTGGCAGTTCGCAAAAAATTCAGTAAGCGACATAAAATACGTATGTTGTAATGCTGACGAAGGTGATCCCGGCGCGTTTATGGACCGTTCGATTCTTGAAGGCGATCCCCACGCTGTTATTGAAGCAATGACCATTGCCGGTTACGCTATCGGCGCGCATAAGGGTTACATATACGTAAGAGCGGAGTATCCTATTGCCGTTAAGAGATGTCAAATCGCTATGGAGCAGGCAAGAGAATACGGTCTTCTCGGTAAAAATATACTCGGAACGGGCTTTGATTTTGATATTGAAATCAGACTAGGCGCAGGCGCATTTGTATGCGGTGAAGAAACTGCCCTTATGACCAGTATTGAAGGAAACAGAGGTGAGCCCAGACCTCGTCCTCCTTTCCCCGCAGTACACGGTTTATTCTATGAGTCTACGATTCTCAACAACGTAGAAACTTATGCGAATATTCCCCAGATTATCATTAAGGGAGTGGATTGGTTTACTTCAATGGGAACGGAAAAATCCAAAGGTACGAAAGTATTCGCGCTCGGCGGAAAGATAAACAATACCGGTCTTGTAGAAGTTCCTATGGGTACTACGCTTCGTGAAGTCGTATACGATATCGGCGGTGGAATTCCCGACGGAAAGAAGTTCAAGGCTGCTCAGACGGGTGGACCTTCGGGCGGATGTATTCCCGTACAACACCTTGACGTACCTATCGACTATAATAACCTTATAGAAATCGGTTCAATGATGGGATCAGGCGGTCTTATCGTTATGGACGAAGATAACTGTATGGTTGATATCGCTAAGTTCTTCCTTCAATTCACGGTAGACGAGTCTTGCGGAAAGTGCGCGCCTTGTAGAATAGGAAATAAGCGTCTTCTTGAACTTCTCAATAAGGTTACCGAAGGAAATGCAACGATGGAAGACCTTGATAAGATGGAAAAGCTTTGCTATTACATCAAAGAAAATTCTCTTTGCGGACTTGGACAGACTGCTCCTAACCCCGTACTTTCGACGATTAAGTATTTCAGAGACGAGTACGAAGCGCATATTAAGGAAAAAAGATGTCCTGCGGGGGTATGTAAGTCCTTACTTAGTTATACTATTATTGCCGATAAGTGTAAAGGTTGTACGCTTTGCGCGAGAAATTGTCCCGTTGGCGCAATTTCGGGCAAAGTTAAAGAGCCTCACGTTATCGATAACGCTAAGTGTGTTAAGTGTGGCGTGTGCATGAGCAAGTGTAAGTTCAATGCAATAGAGAAGAAGTGAGGTAAACAGATATGGTAAATCTTAAAATAAACGGAATTAGTGTTTCAGTACCCGAAGGTAGTACTATATTACAGGCAGCAAAGATTGCCGGAGTAGAAATTCCCACTCTTTGCTACTTGAAGAACGTAAACTGTATAGGCGCTTGCCGTATGTGTGTCGTTGAAGCGACCGGCGCGCGTGGTCTTGTTGCCGCGTGTGTATACCCCGTAACAGAGGGTATGGAAGTTCAGACCAATACCGAGCGCGTACGCAGATCTCGTAAGACCACGCTTGAACTTCTCCTTTCTACCCACAAGAAAAAGTGTCTTTCTTGTAGCAGAAGCCACTCTTGTGAACTTCAACGCCTTAGTCTTGAATACGGTGCAGAAGAGGATATGTTCGAAACCACGGATAAGTTCGACACTCCTCTTGATACGTCGTCGCCTTTCCTTATTCGTGATAATGATAAGTGTATTTCTTGCCGTCGTTGCGTAGCCGCTTGTAACAATATGCAGAGTGTAGGCGCAATCGGACTTATCGCAAGAGGATATAATACACACATTGGTTCGGCGTTTGAGCGTCCTATTATTGAATCTCCTTGTGTGGGTTGCGGTCAGTGTATCGTAGCATGTCCTACCGGCGCGCTTACCGAGGTTTCGAATACCGATCAGGTATGGAAGGCAATTTCTGATCCTTCCAAGAAAGTCGTATTCTTTACTGCGCCGTCTATCAGAGCAACGCTTGGCGAAGAATTCGATTATCCTGTAGGCACGAACGTAGAAGGACAAATGGTATCTGCTATCCGCCGTCTTGGAAACGTTGAAGTTTTCAATATGGACGTAACTGCCGACCTTACGATTTTGGAGGAAGCAAGCGAACTTATTGATAGAGTAGTTAATAAAAAGCCTCTTCCTATGTTCACTTCTTGTTGCCCCGGCTGGATCAAGTTCATGGAGCACAATTATCCCGAACTTCTCGGCAACCTTTCGTCCTGCAAATCTCCTCAGCAGATGTTTGGTGCAGTTCTTAAAACGTATTATGCGCAGAAGAACGGCATTGATCCCAAGGACCTTTTCGTTGTCAGCGTAATTCCTTGTACTGCAAAGAAATTTGAAGTGACGAGAGATGAGTTTGATTATGACGTAGACGTTGCTCTTACTACTCGTGAACTTGCAAAGATGATAAAGACGGCAGGTATCAAGTTCCGCGAACTTCCCGAAGAAACTTATGACAATCCTTTTGAGATTGCAACTGGTGGCGGAGCAATATTCGGCGCAACGGGTGGCGTTATGGAAGCTGCGCTTCGTACTGCCGCAAATATGCTGGACGGTAATTTTGAAACAGTAGATTTCCCCGACGTTCGCGGTACTGCTCCTATCAAAGAAGCAACTTATAACGTAGCGGGTATTACCGTGAAAGTAGCCGTAACGAGCGGACTTGCAAACGCAAGACGACTTATAGAAGATATCAAAGCAGGCAAGAAGGACTATACCTTCGTAGAAGTAATGGCGTGTCCCGGTGGATGTATCAACGGTGGCGGTCAGCCTCACGTGGGTGATAGCGTTCGTAACTGGACGGATCTTAAAGACCTTCGCGCTAAGGCTCTTTATAAGTATGATACGGATCATAAACTTCGTAAGTCTCACGAAAGCCCTGTGGTTGATATGCTTTATAAAGAATTCTTCGAGAAACCCAATAGCCATAAGGCGCATGAAATTCTTCATACTTCATATACGAAGAGAGAAAAATATTAATTCAATATTTATCCTAAAAAGGTGTTATCGTAAATAACGATAACACCTTTTTTTATGCCTTTTTTGGGCAAAGTTATGTATCATATTATTAATTTCTAGGCGAGTCGAGAGTGTTTATCATCGCCCAGGTTAATGGACCAACGATACCGTCTGCGGTTAAACCTGATTCCGTTTGGAAAGCTTTGACAGCGTTTTCCGTTCGTTGTCCAAAAATACTGTCTACATTACCGAGAGGATATAATTTGCTCAATAGTTTCATTTGCAGATAATAAACGGAAGTACCGCGACTACCGCGCCTGAGAACGTTTGCAGATGGTTGTGTAAGAAGGAGTTTTGCCCAAGTCAATCTGCCAACGATTCCGTCTGCAATTAAGCCGTTATCGGCCTGAAACTGTTTAACCGCGCTTTCCGTATTTATTCCGAAAATACCGTCCGCATTTACGTCATAGCCATAAATGGTGAGATAATATTGCAATATTTTGACGTAGTTTCCACGGCTATTCCTTCTTAATATCGGATAGGCGTTTGGATTACCCTCGCTAATATACGGTTCTCCCATGTAAGTACATATGCCTTGCGTTGCGCCAAAAGCTATGGACTTTTGCCATGCAGGATCAAGCATTAACCGCGCTTCCCGTAAATTAGTCATAAATCCACACTCTGCGAGGGTAGAAGGGGCTCGGACAGACTGTAATATTCCAACGTTTGCAAGCGTTGAAATTCCAAGTCCCTTAGTTTGCAGGGAATTTTCGGTAATTCCTAAGAACACATCCTCGGAAAGTTCTTTGGATCTTTCGGCGAATACGTTACGTTCAGAGTAGAACGTAAGCGCCCCCGAAACAGAATTAAATGATTGCCCGCTACCAAACGCGTTGTATGCAAACGTTACCAAAAGAGTTATATTAGCATTGTTTGCTCTTGATACGCGTGTTGATATAGGAACGTCATAAATTTCAGGATGAACGTCGAAAACGTTGAACCCGCTTCGTAGTAAGGATATGAAATAGTAAATCTTAGCAGGGCGATTAAATTCGTTTTCGTATATACTTCGTTCAAGATAGGGCATTATTGGTGTACGCTTATTCGCAGTAGGCGGATTTTGCCCGTGTTCGTCGTTTCCTCCGATAATATAATTTGATGCGCTCATAATAAAATATTATGTAATATCTTGTCTTATTGTTACAAAAGGGCATAGTGAAGAAAGATAAAAAATATAATGTATCATGAATTTTGATTGCTTAAAAACTATACTACCGCGTAAAGTTTACGATGCAATTTTTGATAATTTCAATGTCGATAAAATAAGAGAAATACGTTTGCGCTCAACATTTCCCGTAACGTTACAATACGCAGATAAACGACTATTCTTGCGCGCGGACGGAGGTGGCAGGGAATATGAAAACGCAATAACTGTTACGCAAGAAGAAATTAACGGGATTATAATAAACGCTTCACAACGCTCGGTATACGCTTATAATGACGATATTATAAAAGGTTTTTTATCTCCGGGATACGGAATACGCATTGGCGTATGTGGCGAGGTCGTTACGTCAAAAAACAACGTAGTGACTTTGAAAAATTATTCTTCAATAAATATCCGTATTCCTCATGAAATTTCGGGGTGTTCACGCAGTATTATACCTGACATAGTATCGAGTTCGTGCAAATGTATGATAATTTCTCCGCCAGGATGCGGAAAAACCACAATTTTAAGAGATATTGCGAAGCAGTTATCAGCGTTACAATATAACGTACTTATTGTGGACGAGCGTAACGAAATAGCTTGCGTGCGCAACGGCGTACCTGAAATGGACGTAGGCAAAACGACGGACGTAATTTCTTGCGCAACAAAGGCGCACGCTTTTGAAAGCGCAATAAGAAGTATGCGTCCCGACGTAATAATTACAGACGAAATTTTCGGTAAAGAGGACGTTGACGTAATAATCGAAGCAATTGGTTGCGGAATAGGTGTTATTGCGTCAGCGCACTCAGACGGAAAAGACGTTTTTGAAAAAAGGAGTTTTACGGAACGATTGATTAAAAACAAAATTTTCAATCGTTATTATTTTTTGCCTTTTGATTTTCCTTCGGGAGGTAAAATAGTGGCATATGACCGAAACTTAGAAAAAATATATGTCTGATAAATTATTATTAACCGTTATATTTGCAGTTGTCGGTACGCTTATTGGTATGATAATTAACAAAAGTTTGCTTGAAAGAAAAAAGTATTTTGAAGACGTTGAACACTTTTTATCCGAATTCATTTCAAATCTGAATTTCAAAAGAGAAACGATAAAAGTCGTATTTACAAATTATTTGCCGTCGTCAGAAATACTTAAAAAGCAAATTAAATGTCATATTGACAATAATTTTCAATCGTTGAATTTTTCTTCTATATTGCTTTCAAAAACCGAAGTCAAATTTACTAACGATATTTTTTCTGAAATCGGCTTACACTCAATAGAAGTTGAAAAAACTTTTGTAAACGATTGTTTTGAAAAGATAAAAAGCGTTAGAGAAAAAGTAGAAATTAAATATAAAAAATTAGGTTCAGCCTCGATTAAACTCGGATTTTTATGCGGTTTAATGCTTGCGGTACTTTTCTGGTAATGAATATAGACATTATTTTCAAAATCGCTGCCGTCGGCATATTGACGGCGATAGTAAATCAAATATTGAAAAAATACGATAAAGATGAAATTGCGACTTTGGTTACGCTTGTTGGACTTGTTGTCGTACTATTGCTCGTAATTGATATGCTGACTGAACTGTTTTCTTCTTTACAGTCCGTTTTCGGCTTATACACATGATCTTAAAAATCGTTGCAATAGGATTCATTACCCTGATAACCGCAATATTAGTGCGTAACGAAAGGCAAGATATTGCCATATTGATAGGAATTGTCGGTGGCGTTGCAATCTTGCTTTCCGTTCTTGACGGATTTACTGACGTAATAAAAGTTTTTTATGATATTGCATCCGTAACGGGAGTCAATAATGAAATGATAAAATATCTGCTGAAAATAATCGGCGCAGGATACGTAATAGAATTTGCTTGCGATACGGCAGAAGAAGCCAAAATGCCATCGCTGGCAGGAAAAATCTCTTTTGGCGGAAAGGTGGTAATTTTTTGCTTAATGATTCCCGTAATAAAAGAATTATTGGACGTCGTTATTTCTTTATTGTCCTTTGTTTGATAATTTTTCTATGCGTTATTCTATCTTTCCACGTTACAGCGCACGCTGATGAGGGGAGTAACGGATATATAGACGATTTTATTGGAGCAATTGACGAGGATAGCTTTTCCAATCTTATTGACAATGATTTTGGCATTTTTGACGATTCTGACGTTTTTTCAACGATAAAAAACGTAGCAACAGGCAATTTTTCCTTTGATTACTCCGATTTGCTGTCATTTTTAATGAGTTTGGTGGGGATTAGTATTTCCGATCTTTTATCACTTTTAATAACGATTGTTGCAATAGGCATTATATACTCTATTCTTGATGCAGTAAAAAGTAAAAATTCAGGGGAAAGTGTGGGCAAAATAGTCAATTTCGCTTGCATAACCGCAGTTATCGTCGTTGTGGGAAAAACTACGATAGATATGTTTAATGCGTGCGCAAAAACCCTTGACGCTACGACGAACGTAATAAATACCATAATGCCTATTGCGCTTACGATTATGTCCGCCGTGGGAGGAGGAAAAACTGCTTCCGTTTTTCAGCCCGCAGTAGTGGTGCTTACTAGTGGGTTGTTTAATCTTATTTCGAATATTCTGTTGCCCATGCTGATAGTCGGTTTTTCGTTTGGTATTGTGGGCAATTTATCGTCAGAATTAAAACTCGGAAAAACAGCGGAATTTTTAAGCAGTTCTGTCAAGTGGCTGTTTGGTATAGGCTTTTTTCTGTTATCCGCTTTTTTGTCCGTGCAGGGAATAACGGCTTCAACATTGGACGGCATATCCGTAAGAAGCGCAAAGTTCACAATAGGTAAGTTCGTTCCCGTTATCGGTGGATATCTTTCTGAGGGGTTCAATCTGGTAATTTCGGGTGGTTTGCTTGTTAAAAACGCTTTGGGATATACAACGCTTCTGCTTCTCGCCATAACGCTTTTGCCCATTATCGTGAAGGTAGGAATATATACGTTGACGCTTCGGCTTGCTTCGGCTTGCGTTGAACCGTTGGGGAATAAAACAATAAGCAATCTTCTTACTTCTGTAGCAAATACTTCTGCTCTGACGGGTGGCATAATGACGGGAACGGCATTTTTGAGTTTTATCTTTATATTGATTCTGATTTCCACGGGGAACGTCGTTTTATGACGGCTTGGTTGATTTCTTTATCCGGAGTTGCCGTCCTTGGAGTAATAGTTACGCATTTGTCCGCAGGAACGCGTATGGCAAAAACGGTCAAACTCGCCTTTACGTATACTTTTTTATTAACGCTTGTTTTTCCTTTGCCCTCCTTGTTTGAATATAAAACCGATTGTAATAACGTCTTTAATTTTGAAATAGAATATGATGAAGATATAATTGACGGCGTAGATAAAACGTATTTTGAAATAGTTTCGACTTCACTTGACGAAGTGTTAAGAGAGAGTGGTTATTCGTCGAAGACACAGATAGACGGGACTGTTTCCGGGGAAAAAGCAGAAGTATTTTCCGTTATAGTGACTGTAAGTGGCGAATTTTATGACGGAAATTTGATAAAAACAGAAATTCAAACGATTGTTGTGGAATATCTTGGCATAGAAAAGTCAAAAGTGAGCGTGAAAATTGAGTAAAATAAAAGACAAAATATCTGCTTTGCGTGAAAAAATAAAGAATATCAGACATATTGAAATTATACTTGCGGTGGTTGCCGTATTGATTATGCTTTTGATATATTTTTCCAATTCTTGCAAAATTACAGAAAATAGCGGAATATCGACATCAGGCAATGAATACGATTATTGTACGAGGGTGGTTGACGAACTTGAAAACAAACTTTCCGAAATTCAAGGAGTAGGGGATGTTTCGGTTCTGATCAGCTGGTCTTATGAAAGTGATACGGCGGAAAGCATACCAAAGGCAGAAGGCGTAATTATAATCTGCGATGGCGGTAACAATATTTCCGTTAAGATGAAATTAATTTCTTCCGTTTCTGCATATTTTGGAATATCTGAAAATAAAATTAACGTACTGACAAAGATTACGAAGTAAATATTTTTTTCGGGGGTATCGAAAATGTTAGGCAAAAAAAAGAAAATTATCGTATTAGGCGGAATGGTGGCGTTGTTAGTGCTTACCGGCGTGCTGAACGTCATCCTCAACATTACGGCTACAAATCCGTCGATTGACGCGAACGCAGGAACGACGTATACCGATTTCTTTACGGCGTATCGCGCGGATCGCGTGTCATCAAGAGAGCAGACAATGCTTTATTATGACGAGATCATTTCCTCTGCTGAAACTTCGGCAGAAGCCAAGGCTGAGGCTGAATCTGCAAAACTTGCGCTTTCGGCAAGTATGGAAACCGAACTCGTACTTGAAAGCCTTATTAAATCACTTGGTTTTGAAGATGCGGTAGTGACTAGCACTACGGAAAACGTAAACGTAATAGTCAAGTGTGAAGAAATGACGGGGACGCAAGCCAATCAGATTTTGGAGATAATCGTTACGGAAACGGAAACAAAAGCCTCTAACGTAAGAATTATTCCAACTGAGTAATTAAAAAAGATTGAAATATCCGAGGCAGTGTGGTATACTATACCCAAGAGACGTTTGCTCGGATGAAGAATAATCCGCAGAGAGCGTTACTCTGCGGATTATTTCAGTATTGGAGATACTAAATGAAAAGAAGCGAATTGAGAGAAATAATTTTCAAGCTCGTATATGAAGATACCGTGCGAGATGACGGCGACGAGTTGTCGCTCAAACTCTATCGTAAGACTGTCGAAGAGGAAGAGATGCAAGAAATTGAAACTACTTATCGCGGAATAATTGCAAACAAGAAAGAACTTCTCGCAACGATAGAGAAATACAGTCCTTCGTTCGTCATTGACAGAATTTACAAAATTGACGTCGCTATACTTATGCTTGCGATCTATGAAATTAAAAATTGCGATAATGTTCCGCAACGCGTAAGCATAAACGAGGCGATAGAATTAGCGAAAAAATATTCAACGGATAAAAGCCCTTACTTCATAAACGGAGTACTGGCGTCCGTAATCAAGGAGATAAACGATGCCTGCTAAAATAATAGACGGAAAGGCGCTTTCTCTCTCTATCAGAGAACAAATGAAAAGCGAAGCAGAGAGATTTGAAACGACTTTTGGACGAAAAGTCGGTCTTGCAGTAATAAAAGTTGGAGCAAATCCTGCAAGTGAAGTATACGTACGCAACAAAATCAAAGCGTGCGAGGACGTTGGAGTTCGTTCTTTTTCGTATAATCTTCCCGAAGAAATTGCGGAATCGGACGTAATGGATTTGATAGACGAACTTAACGCCAACGAAAGTGTAGACGGAATACTCGTTCAACTTCCACTTCCTAAGACGATAAACGAAAAGAAAGTACTCGCTCGTATTTTGCCCGAAAAGGATGCGGATGGTTTCCATACCCTTAATGCGGGCGGTTTGATGCTCGGACTTCCTTGTACCAAACCCTGCACACCGGCAGGTATTATTGAACTTATTAAGTCTACGGGCGTAGCAATAGCGGGCAAAAACGTGGTTGTAATCGGTCGTAGTAATATTGTCGGCAAACCCGTAGCGATGTTACTTCTTTCAGAAAACGCTACCGTGACCATTTGCCACTCGCGTACGGTTGATTTGAAGAGCCATACTCTTAATGCGGATATTCTCGTCGTTGCTGTGGGAATAAAAGAATTTGTAACGGGGGATATGGTAAAAGACGGCGCGGTAGTTATCGACGTTGGAATGAACAGAGCAGACGGTAAACTTTACGGCGACGTAAATTATCCTGAAGCAGTTGAAAAGGCGTCGTTCATAACTCCCGTACCCGGTGGCGTTGGACCGATGACTGTAACGATGCTCATAAAAAATACCATTGAATCAGCGTTCAGATGCAAAGAAAACTGACAGTTTCTCAATTAAATAACTATATCAGCGGAGTTTTTGCTGACGAAAGAGTCCTTCACGACGTAATAGTATGCGGAGAAATTTTCGAGTGTAAAAAAAGCGGACCGCGCTCATTCATAACATTAAAGGAAGGGGATTGCAGTTTATCCGTAGTATCTTTCTTGCCCGTAACGGGTTTGGAAGAAGGTATGAGTGTTGAAGCAAAAGGTACGGTTTCTTTTTATGCAAAAAGCGGTAAATTATCGTTTATTGCAGATGAAATAAACCCAACGGGCGAAGGAAAATTACTTCTTGAATTAATTAAACTGAGAAAGCGTTTACAGGAAGAAGGATTGTTCGCCAACCGTCCGCCTCTACCGACGAAAATCAATAAAATTGCGGTTATTACGAGTGCGACGGGCGCAGTTATTCACGATATTATTTCGGTTGTAAAAAATAAAAATCCATATATGGATATTTGCGTATGCCCCACGAAAGTACAAGGTGAGGGAAGCGCGCAGTCAATAGCCGAGGCTATCAAAAATGTAAACAAGACGTTGATTGCCGACGTTATTATCATTGCTCGTGGCGGTGGTTCTGCCGAAGACTTACAAGCGTATAATACGGAAATCGTAGCGAGAGCAGTGAGTGGTAGTTTACTTCCAATAATAAGCGCGGTAGGGCACGAGACGGATTATACTTTGTGTGATTTATGCGCTTCGGCGCGAGCAGGTACGCCAAGTATTGCCGCAGATATGGTATGCGAAGACGTATTCGAAAAAATAGCGCGCATAAAAATGCTTGCAAAAAATATCGTAGAGTCTGCTTTTAATAAGTATGAAGACAGAAAGTCGCGCATAGTATATAGCGCAAACGCTGTCGTGCGTTATGGTGAAATGTCGCTTAGATCGCGCTCAGAAAAGGTAAAACGAGACGTGGCGGCGTTGCATAAAACTTTGGAACGCAAACTGTCTTCAAAAAACGATAAGTTAAGTTATTTGTCCGCAATGATAGACAAGTGCAGTCCTTACAAAATTTTATCGCAAGGTTATGCGAAAATTTCAAAAGCGGGGAAAGAAATTGCGTTTGCAAAAGAACTGTCTTGCGGAGACGAAATTATAATAAGAATGACGGACGGAACGCTTAAAGCGGAGGTAAAATAACGTGTTAGATGAAAAGATTACCGAACTTGAAAACCTTTTGGCTGAAATGGAAAAAGATTCGGTGAGTATTGAAGAAGGCATTTCTCTTTTTGAAAAAGGAATTTCTGTCACCAAACAATGCTTGAAAGAATTGAACGAAAACCGTGGCAAAATTACCGAGTTAAAAAAACAGATGGATGAATTGATTGAACAACCTTTTGACGATAGAATAAAATGATTTTTCAAAAAAATTACAAAAGATTACTTGATAAAATAGAAGAAACGCTTGCTTCGGCAGTACGTATCGACACGCCAAAAAAACTGCGCGAAAGTATGAATTATACTCTGCTTTCAGGGGGTAAAAGGCTTCGTCCTCTTCTTTATCTGGCGGTTATCGAAGCGTACGGTTACGCGCCTGATAAGTCGGATTTTGATGTTGCCTCGGCCATTGAGTGTGTGCATGCGTATTCTCTTATTCACGACGATTTGCCCTGTATGGATGATGATGATTTCCGCAGAGGAAAACCGACGAATCATAAGGTTTTTGGAGAAGCGATCGCTCTTCTCTCCGGTGACGGTTTGCTTACGTTGGCGTTTGAGTTGCTTGCGAAGGCATCGCTGATGGACGGTAAATATGCGAAAATAATGCATAAAATAGCCGAGTCCGTCGGCGCATGCGGTATGATAGCAGGACAGTCAATGGAGTTTGATGGAGAGATTACCGATACAAAGAGATTGCTTTGTATAAATGGCTTGAAAACGGGTAAATTGATACAATCTGCGTTTGTTTGCGGTTGTCTTTCTACCCAAAAAAGCGACGACTTAAATATTTGGCAAGAAATAGGGTATAAATTCGGTCAGGCTTTTCAGATTTGCGACGATTTGTTGGATGAGCGTAAAGATGAAAATTCTTTGGTAGCGAAAATCGGCAGAACGGAAGCAGAGAAAATTCTTTATACCGTTGAGGCCGAAATAGAATCATTATTAGATAAATTAAACATAGACGGTCAATTTATTAAAAGTATTGCAAAAACTTTTCTTTTCAGGAGTACGGATAGCATAAAGGAATATGTCACTACTTGAATGTGTAAACTCGCCTCAGGACTTAAAAAAACTCAGCGTAGATCAACTTAAACTTTACGCGAAAGAAGTCAGAGCGTACATAACAGACGTTGTAAACAAAAATGGCGGACACCTATCGTCAAACTTGGGTGCTGTCGATTTTACGATAGCGTTACATTACGTTTTTGACTGCCCTAATGATAAAATAGTTTTTGACGTAGGACATCAATCGTATACGCATAAACTTATTACGGGAAGAAGAAACAAGTTCGCTTTATTGCGTAGCGAAGGCGGTGTAAGCGGTTATGAAAACATGAAAGAAAGCGACTGTGATGCTTTTACAACGGGGCATAGCAGTACTTCGCTTTCTGTAGCGATGGGGCTGGCGAAGGCTCGGGATTTGCAAGACAAAAAGCATGACGTTATTGCTGTCGTGGGTGACGGAGCGTTGACGGGTGGCTTATCTTATGAAGGGCTGAATAACATTGGCGGAGCAGGGGTAGGAATAATCGTCGTTTTAAATGATAACGGGATGTCAATATCTGAAAACGTAGGCTCAATTTCCTCTTGTTTTGGCAATCAAAGCGATAAGCAAAATGCGGGCGTATTTTTCGAAAATATGGGGTTTGAATATTTTGGACCTATTGACGGTAACGACATTGAAAAATGCATAACAGCATTGCTCAAGCTCAAAGGCAGTCAAAAACCCGTAGTCCTTCACTTGAAAACGAAAAAAGGATTGGGGTATGAACAGGCGGAAAATAACGCCGAGAAATACCACGGAATTGAACATACTGAAGCAAATTGCGGTAAATTTTCGGACCTCGTTGGAAAAACGCTCGTAAGTATGGCGGAAAAGGACAGATCGGTAGTCGCAATTACTGCGGCAATGGCTCTTGGAACGGGGCTTTCGGATATGCGAGAGAAGTTTCCGGAACGATTCTTTGACGTAGGAATAGCCGAACAACACGCCGTTACAATGAGCGCGGGTCTTGCTACGGGTGGATTAAAACCGTATTTTGCGGTATATTCGACATTTTTACAACGCGCTTACGACCAAATTTTGCATGACATAGGAATAACGTCTGCTCCCGTCAGATTATTGGTTGATAAATCGGGTGTAGTTGCCTCAGACGGAGCAACGCATCAGGGATTATACGATATTTCATTTCTTTCGTCTGCTCCCAATATGACGGTTTTATCGCCGGCAAACGGTGAAGAACTGAATAAAATGCTTTATTGGTCGCTCAGTTACGATAAACCTCTTGCTATAAGATATCCAAAAAATTACTTACTTGGTGGAAAATCCTATAAAACTGAAAACCCTTTGTGTTGGGAATACGCAAAGAATTCGAATAATAACGTAACTATACTTGCCGTTGGCAATCGTATGATAGATCTTGCTTTGCAGTTGAATTGTGAGTGCGACGTAGTCAACGCTCGGTGTATTAAACCGCTTGACGAGAAAATCTTGACAAGTCTTAACGAGCCTGACAGACTGATTATTACTCTTGAAGACGGCGTACTTAACGGCGGTTTTGGATCTGCGGTTTTAAGTTTCTTAAATCGACAAGGTAAAAAATGCGAGATTATATCTCTCGGTTTTTCTGACGAAGTCTGGGATGAACTTTCTATGACGGTTTCTTTGGAGAAATCCGGGCTTACAAAAGGAAATTTAGAGAAAATTATATCAAGTTATCGCGCGAATTGTGAGAAAATCCTTGAATAATTATTTATATTGTTGTATAATAGCGATATGATAGTTGGAATATATTCAAATCCCGAACGTGACGTTAATTTGTTTGTCACAAAAAAATTGATAGACTTGCTCCGTAGAGAGGACGTCGATTTTTTGGTGCACGAAACTTTGAAAAAGCATATTGACGGAGTTGACTATTTTTCAAACAATAAAAAAACAGACGTGGTAATTGCTCTTGGCGGTGATGGAACGATTCTTTCCGCGGTAAATTTTTCTGCGGAAAAAAACACTCCCGTACTTGGAATAAATCTTGGACAACTCGGCTTTCTTTCCGAATGCACGGCAGATAGATTAGAAGAGTGCGTATTGCGTTTGAAAAAAGGCGATTACTTTCTTTCAAAGCGAAGTATGTTGGAAACGGTAATAAACAACCGTAGATTAATCGCCTTAAATGAAATAGTGCTTTATAAGCCGAATATTGGCAGGACGGTGACTTTATCGGTCAACGTAGGCGGTTCGAATATAGGTTGTTTTAAGGGAGACGGATATATGGTAAGTACTCCAACGGGTTCTACCGGGTATGCGCTTTCGTCAGGCGGTCCCGTAATGAGTCCGCACGTCAAGTGTAATCTTCTCGTTCCCTTGAACTGTCATCAATTATCTTTGAAGCCCATTGTCATCAATGATGATGAAGTTGTTGAAATAATAAGTAACGAGCCTTCTTGTGTAATTGCAGACGGCGTAGTTCATGAAGAATTGACGAGAAAAATTATTGTAAAAAAATCACAAACAGAAGCGATGTTTATAAGTTTAGAAAAAACGAATTTCTACAAAAGAATGAATTATAAATTAAACGGTGGAATTATCAAGGAGGTAGAGTGTAATGGCACGTAATGCAAGACAATTTAAAATTCTCGAACTTATTGCGGACAAGCCTATTGAAACTCAGGAAGACCTTGCTAACGAACTAATCGAATCGGGGTTTACCGTAACGCAGGCAACAGTATCCCGCGATATTAAAGAATTGGGACTCATAAAAGTAAACGAAAAAGGTCGTCAAAGATACGTTAAAGAGACTTCTCACTCCAAACATTTTTCGGCAAACATCGCAAATATATATCGTCACGCCGTTCTTGCTATAACTCCTGCTCAAAATTTGATCGTTATAAAGACTATTCCGGGTGGCGCATCCACCGTAGGTATGACGATAGACAGAATGGACGATGAAAACGTGCTTGGATGTGTGGCAGGTGACGATACCGTGCTCGTTATTTCCAAAAATAGCGAAACGGCTTGTGATATTGCAAGTACGTTAAAGGAGATGCTGTAACTTTATGTTGGAGCGAATAACCATAAAAAACCTTGCGCTGATTTCGGATGCTGAACTTGAACTTTCGGGAAACCTTAACGTTCTTAGCGGTGAAACGGGCGCGGGCAAATCTATTGTGGTTGACGCGCTTATGCTCCTTATGGGAGGTAAGTACGATAAAACTATGCTCAGCTATGGACAAACCAACGGTTTCGTAGAGGGGTATTTTTCTTTTTCTGACGAAGCACAAACGGAGTTTTTGACAGAATACGGTTTAGATGCTGACGTAGAAATTATCGTTACCCGAAAATTTTCGGCAGATGGAAAAAATGAAATCAGGATTAACGGAAAAAGCGTAACTGCGAAAATGTTAAAATGCATTATGTCTAATTTTGTGGACATTTGCGGTCAGAACGAGTATCAAGTACTTGCAAATAAAAAAGAGCATGCCGTTGTTTTGGACGCGTACGCGCGCAAAGATATTGAAAAATCGCTACTATTGTACGCCCAAAAATATGGCGCGTATCAGGATTTGACTAAAAAACTCAATTCCATAGGGGACGAATCCGAACGCGCTCGTCGAATAGATATGCTTTCGTACCAAATTAACGAAATAGAAAACGCAAACGTTTTGGATGGGGAAGAAGATGAAATTCTTGACTTCCGCAACAAAGCCCTTCATAGCGAAAAAATCAAATATGCGCTTGCTCGCGCGGTTGAAGCGCTCTGCGGTGAAAATGCAGGGTTGGACGGAGTGTACGAGTCTGCAAAAAATATCGGTCAAATCGAAAACATATCGGCGGAGTATGCTGAACTTTGTCAAAGATTGAATTCTATTTCCGTGGAATTAGATGACGTTGCATCTTCTATGAGTGATTTGCTTAAAGCGGTGGATTTTGACGAAAATGAATTAGACCAAGCGGAAACGCGTTTGGCGTTACTTCGAAATATAAAGAAAAAGTATGGCGATCTTTCAAACCTTCCGCAAAAGTTAAGCGTTATGAAAGCTGAACTTGATACGTTAACCGATAGTGACGAAGAGTACGAGTTTTTACAAGCGGAACGGCAACGTATTTTGGACGAACTATACCTAATCGGAAAATCATTGTCCGATGCTCGAAGAAAATGCGCTCTTTGTTTTGAAAACGACGTAAAAGCTGAATTGGAAACTTTGGGTATGAAAAATTCTGAGTTCAAAGTTTGCTTTGCTGATTATCCGTCGCGTGACGAATTTGAGGATAAACTTTCCGTTAACGGCGCTGATGATATTGAATTCTTATTATCGCCTAATCTCGGACAACCGTTATTGCCATTAATCAAAATTATTTCGGGCGGTGAAATGTCGAGATTTATGCTGGCGCTTAAAGTAATTTCTAGTAAATATAATAGCGTAAGCACTCTTATTTTTGATGAAATAGATACGGGGATAAGCGGTAAAATCGGTCAGGAAGTGGCGAAAAAGCTTGCGAATATTTCCAGATACGGACAAGTTCTTTGCGTAACGCACTTACCGCAAATCGCTTCTATGGCAGACGTTCAATACTTTATAGAAAAGAATACAGACGGAGTTACTACGAAAACGAACGTCAAGAAATTAAACAGGGAAGAAATGATTGATGAAATATCGCGCTTGTCCGGAAGCAGAGATATTAGTTCTGCATCAAAGCAAAGCGCAATTGAAATGAAAGAGTGGAGCGAAAAATACAAAACGTCTATCGTATAATTGTTAATTTCTATATTTTTACAAGCAAGGCTTAAAGCTTTGCTTGTTTTTCTTTGAATAACCCAAACGCTCTCGTTGCAATATATTCGTATGAGTAAAATTGCTCGACATGCGTATTTGATTGTACTTTATCTTGTATGCGTAATAGGAATAACCCCACAGCAAGCATTTGCGCAAGATATTCCGTTAAAAGTGTATCTTGGCGGATATCCTATATGCATGGAGATGTATAGTGATGGGCCAATCGTTACCGAAGTTAATGAATCCTTGGCAGGCAAAGAAGGAGTAAAAGTTGGTGACGTTATAAAAAGTATTAATGATTACGTTGTAGAATCACGAAGTGACGTATATTCTTATCTGCAAAACGAAGCGGTGAGTTATCCTTTGAACATGACTGTTTTGCGTAACGATCGATTACAAAAAATAAACATAGTTCCGCCAAGAGACGTTTGTTCGGGGAAGGCTGTTTTAGGCTTTTCTATGAAAGACGGATTGTCGGGCATAGGGACGATGACGTGTTATACTGACGACGGAATATTTTATGCGCTGGGCCATTCAGTACGGGACGTTGACAGTACGTCTGCTTTTGATTGTCGGGACGGAAAAATCTACGATTGCGTACTTTGTGGAAATTGTTTGCCTAAAAAAAATGTTCCGGGGAAATTAATAGGAAAGAGTAGCGGAGAGGCTACCGGTTATATTTCTGCAAACGCAAGATTCGGGCTGAGTGGGCGGATGCTTTCTGAGAAAAAGGGAACTTATTATGAAACGGCAAATAGAACAGTAATAAGACCGGGTAAGGCTACGCTCGTGACTACAATAAATAACGAACCGGAATTTTTCGATATAGAAATAGTAAAAACTTCATTGCAATGTACTCCGTCGGAAAAGGGGATGGTAATAAGAATTGTTGATGAAAAATTGATAAGCGCGACAAAAGGAATTCTGCAAGGGATGAGTGGTAGTCCGATTCTTCAAAACGGCAGATTAGTCGGCGCATTGACACATGTTTTCACTAATGATTCAATTTATGGATATGGTGTATATATTGACTGGATTTTGGGCGAATAATAGCGTATTATGTGTGACATAGTACGCTATTTATTGAATATTTAGGCATATATTGTCATTATTTCTCATATAAAGTACAAATGAAGAAGGAATTAAAATATTTTATAGTGTCCAAAATTGACAGCGCAAAAGATTTTATTTTGAATAATAAATTCAAAATCGTCGCTTTTATTGTCGCTCTTATCGTCGGTCTTGTCGTTGGTATAGTTTCTGCGTCAAAGCCTGTTGATGCAGTATTTGCTTTTTCAGCGCATTGGAACTCGTTATACATATTTATTGAGCAGGGTGGTTTTTTGCAATATTTATTTTCTTCATTACTGCTATTTATAATTATAACATTGTCGCTTATCCTTCTTTCACATATACCTTTTGCTCATATATTTTTGTTTATAGCCTCTATTGTTTTTGGCTATTTTCAAGGTGGTTGCGTTGTTTATATTATACGGATATATGGAATAATTGCGTTACCGTTTACGATTGTTTACGCTTTATTATCTTTGGTTGGAGATATATTACTATTTTTTGCTTTTTGTTTTGTTTGGAAAGTCACTTACGAAAAAAGAAAATTCGGATGTAATTATAGTTTATCAAAAATTATATTATCGTTAGTTACTTTTTTGTCGATATATTTTATAGCGTTTTTTATTAAGTATTTTATAATGATTATTTTTTCTTTCTTTTTATAAATACATATTTTGTAAAAATTTACGCAAAATCCTCTTGGAGGATTTTTTATGATAAAAAACACTAAGATACTTTTTTTGTCGCTAGCGATAGCAATAATTTTGACCTCATTTTCATTTGCGACAGTTGCAAATGCCACGATTTTACCGCAAGAGTTTGCGTGTGAAATTTCTTCGCCGTCGGCAGTTTTGATTGATGCGAATACCGGAACTGTTTTATACGAAAAAAACGCAAAAGAGAAAAAGCCTGTGGCAAGTATGGTAAAAATTATGACGTTGCTTCTTGCTTTTGAGGAAATTGAAAAAGGTGGATTAAGTTTTGACGAAAACGTAATAGTAAGTGAAAATGCATCCTCGATGGGCGGTAGTCAAGCGTTTTTGGATTCTCACGCCGAATATAAAGTAACAGAATTATTAAAGGCGATTGTTGTCGCTTCTGCAAATGATGCTTGCGTTGCGATAGCTGAAAGAATTTCAGGAAGCGTTGAAGGCTTTGTTGCAAAAATGAACGAAAAAGCAAAATCGCTTTTAATGGAGAATACTAATTTTGTAAACTGCACGGGTTTGCCTATGACAAATCAATATTCATGCGCATACGATGCGAGCATAATGTTCAGAGAACTTATAAAGCACGAAGATTATTACAATTATTCAAAAATCTTCACTTTCGACTTTCAGCACCCGTCTGGCAGAAAAACTATGCTTACGAATACGAATAAATTGGTTCGCGCTTACGAAGGTTGTGACGGCGGAAAAACCGGATTTACCAACGAAGCCATGTATTGTTTATCTGCTACGGCAAAGCGCAACGGCACAAGACTGATTTCAGTAATAACGGGCGCGGAAACCTCAAAAAAGAGAAATGCTGAGATTTGCAAATTGTTTGACTATGGGTTTGCAAACTACGAAACGAAACAAGTTGTTTTTAAGAATATTGACTGTGAAGAAAAACTTTTTGTTCCTAATTCGAGAGAGAAGTTTGCGACTATAAAACCCAAAGAAGATGGATTTTTACTTTTCAGAAAGGGTGAAGATAAAACGGTCTCAACTAAAATCGAGTTTTGCGAGAATATAAAATTGCCTGTTTGTAGTGGGGAAACGGTGGGAAAAATAAAGGTTTTATCGGGTGATAAAACGGTTTTTGAGTGTGAACTTTTAGCCTCATCAGATCTCAATGAAAGAGGATATATGGATGTACTTGGAGAAATGATTGAAAAATGGTAAAGTGATTTATGTTTAATAAAGTATTTGACTATTTTTTATAAAAGTGATATACTTCTCCCGAGGCTTGGATAAAGGAGAGAATATGAACTTTGTTATAGATATTTGGCATACAACCGGTGAGCCTGTGCTTGTTATATTAGCGCTAATTGCTTTTTTGCTTGCTATATATCTGGCTATAGTTCCGCATGAAATTGCTCATGGCTTGGTCGCTAAATGGAACGGCGATCTTACCGCCAAAGTGAACGGTAGATTGACGATGAATCCGATCGTACATTTTGATCCCATAGGCTTTTTGATGCTTTTTGTAATTGGGTTTGGTTACGCGAAGCCCGTTCCTGTAAATCCGTATAATTTCAAAAAACCGAGAAGGGGATTATTTACCGTTGCAATAGCGGGCGTAGTTTATAATATTTCTGCTGCAATAATAGGGTTATTCTTTTATGCTTTGATTTTATGCTTTGGCATGGGAATGCCTATGTATTTATATCTGTTTTTAAGTTGGTTTTTTAAATTATTTGCGCAAATAAACATAATGTTGTTTTTGTTTAATATAATACCGATTGGACCACTTGATGGATTTAAGATTATCGAGGCGTTTGCAAAACGTAATAACAAATTTATAAATTTCATCAGAATGTATGGAAATTATATTTTGATAGGACTTTTTGCTCTTCATTTGGGTGTTTATTACGTGCAGTCGTATGCTGATATTTCTTGGATTAAATACGTTGATATACTTGGATTATATTTAGATACTTGTTCATATTGGATTCAGGGCGGAATATTATCGTTGTTTACAATGATGTTTGGTATGGGAGCGGTGCTATGATAGAAGAAATGGATGATTTTAAGGAATATGAACTTGATAACGATTCCTTGGAAGAAAGTACGGGATTAAAAATAAAATTAGACGCTTTTGAAGGTCCGCTTGATTTACTTTTGCATCTTATAAAAAGAGCAAAAATCCGTATTTGCGATATTTATATTTCGGATATCACAAAACAGTTTCTTGAATATCTTGAAGATATTGAGCAAGTTGATATTGATAAAGCTTCCGAATTTTTGGGTATGGCGGCGTATTTGCTTGAAATAAAGGCGAAAGCGTTATTGCCTAAGCCTGAACAACCGCAAGCCGAAGATGTGGACGACGGAAGTGAACTTATAAGACGTTTGGAAGAGTACGAACTTTATAAAAAAGAAACTGAAAAATTGAAAAATATGGAAACGATAGGTATGCACTATCGTGAACCTGATAAGACGGTAGGCGACGAGCGTACGGTGCTGAAAGATATGACTATGGAAGGAATGCTTGAAGCGCTTCGCAAGTTATATGAGCGCGCGGAAAAGCGTTCGCTAGAAGTGAAAACGCGTGAAATTGTCAGAGATCCTTTTACTGTAAACGACAAGATTGAACAAATTAAAGGCGCGCTCATAGTCAAACCGCAAGTATTATTTACCGAACTTTTTGACGAAGAAGCCACTGTCAATGAAGTAATAACGACCTTCCAAGCCCTTTTGGAATTGATGAAGTTACAATATTTGACAGCGGTGCAAACGGAAATATTTGGAAACATAGAACTCATTAAAATATAAAGGAAAACAAATGGACATAAATAAAATTGACAACGTACTTGAAGCCTTATTGTTTCTTTCGGGCGAACCGCTCAAAATGGAAGATATTGCTTCGAGCTTGGAATTGCAAAAAAGTGAAATCAAAAAAGCCGTAAAAAGATTGAAAGAAAAGTTTGGCGGTAAATGCGGAATTCAACTTTTGGAATATAATGGGAAATTGCAGTTCGCCACGAACTCCGATTATAAAGAAGAAGTAGCGAGCGTTCTGAATCCCATAAGAGAAAAAGAATTATCTCGCGCAACGATGGAAACGATAGCGATAATTGCGTATAAGCAACCTGTCACGAAACTTGAAGTTGAGGCGATAAGAGGAGTTAATTGCGATTATACTTTTCAAACGCTCGTTAATCTTGGTATGATAGAGGTGGTTGGAATAAAAGAAACCATCGGTCATCCAAAGCTTTACGGAACTACGGACGAGTTTTTGAAACGTTTCAAACTTGAAAGCGTGGAACAACTGCCCGATTATGAAGACTTGCTTCAAAGCATTGAAGAACTTAAAACCAGGCAAATGGAAACGGATAGTTTGTATAATCAATTCGAAATTCCCGAAGAAGAAAAGCCGGAGTTTTTAGAAGACGGGGAAGGATCTTATGTTGTTATAGAAGCAGATAATACCGTCGAAAATAACGAATAATACATAATTTATAAATACATAATTCTTAACAAAATGCCGATACTACGATTGTGTTGGCATTTTTTCGTATCCTAATAGTGTTTTTGACTCTCGTCTCGGCAGATTTACAAACAACGGTTATTATTGAAAGTGAACCGAAAAACAATAAGTATTTTATGAAAATATGTTTGTTTGGGCTGAGTATTATGCGTGTCATAGTATCAATTAAAGCGTTTGACGTACTGAAAAGACGGCTTACGCTTAAAATTAACGGTAAATTAAAACGTCTTACGCTTTCTGCAAATATGGCGGATACCGAATCTATTGCTTATTTGATGACCAGCCCTACGGTAAAAGCGATAGACGTAAAGTATATAAAAATGAGTTTCGAAGTGGGTGGTAAATCAAATCCGTTCTATTCAGTTATGATTTTACAAACTGTCAAATTGCTTTTTTATTCTTTTTGCGGTTTTATTCGATCTCGTCAGAACCTTGTAAACGAGGGAAGATTTTCAATGAATAACGACAATAACGAATTATCCCTACGTTTTCATTGCATACTAAGTCTGACGATTATTAACGTAATATGGAGTTTGGTTTTAGCGTTTAAAAGACGATTAAAAATAAACAGAAAGAAGGAGGAAGTTGTTCTTGATAATAAATGAAGCAGAAAAACCCGTCGAAAGAGTTATGGATAATGCGTTTTCTAAAATCCGATCAATAGTGGATGCAGATGCTGTTATAGGTAAACCCATGAAGATTGATAGCGATTTATCCATTATTCCAATAAGTCGCGTCATAATGGGATTTATGACGGGCGGTGGAGAATATGGAGATACCGCTAACGACGGAATCCCATTTGCCGGCGGTTCGGGAGTGGGCGCAAGTATTTCGCCGATTGGCTTTTTAGTAATTAAAAAGGGAGATTATAAAATTATCAACGTTGGCGATAAGAGCGCTTTTGAAAAAATTTTGGCGCTCGTTCCGGAGGCTTTGGAGACGTTAAAAGATGCGATTGTCAAAAAATAAAATATTTTTTATCATTTTTATATCTCTCATTACTTTTTCGTTATTTTGTGTTTTTACTACGAGCGTTTCTTTTGCGCAAAATTCTTTTACTGCTGAGGCTTATTCGACTACGGCAAAAAGCGCGATAGTGATCGACAAAAATACGGGTAAAGTGCTGTTTGAGAAAAATGCGGATGAAAAATTGCCTATTGCGAGTACGACGAAAATATTGACGGCGATTACTGTAATAGAAAACATTGACGATTTATTCAAAACGGTTTCCGTGCCGGACTGCGCAATAGGCGTGGAAGGTAGTTCCATATATCTTGAAAAAGGCGAAAGACTTAAAGTTATTGATCTCTTATACGGGCTTATGCTTCAATCAGGAAATGATTGCGCCGTTGCGTTAGCCTGTCTTACTTCGGGAAGTGTGGAAAATTTTGCGCGACTTATGAATATCGTTGCGATAAATGCAGGCGCGACAAACTCGCATTTTTGTAATCCTCACGGTTTGCACGAGAAAAACCATTATTCTACTGCGCGTGATATGTCGCTTATTTCCGCGTATGCTATGAGAAACGAAACGTTTAGAAAAATCGTTTCTACTACGAATTACGTTGACTGTCCTTACGCAGACAGGGGATATAACAGAATAATAAAGAACAAAAATAAAATCCTGACCACGCTTGACGGCGGTAACGGTATTAAAACGGGATATACGAAAGTGGCAGGAAGATGTTTGGTATCCTCGGCGCAAAGAAAAAACGTGGAAATAATATGCGTTGTACTTTCATGTGGGCCGATGTTTGAGGAAAGTTGTGACTTGATAAACAAAGCTTTTGCAGAACTTGGCGTAAACGATGAATAATATGCTCCTAAACGTTTGCATTTTTTTCACAATTATTGTATGATATTCGCATGAGAATTAACAGATATCTTGCTGAATGTGGGCTTGCAAGCCGAAGAAAATGCGAACAATTCGTAATTGACGGACTCGTTTCCGTAAACGGAAAAATCATTTCCGATTTGTCTACGGACGTTAAAGTCGGGGATACGGTCAGAGTGGATGGAAAAAAAGTAAACCCCATTCATAAACACGTTTATTTGATTATGAACAAACCAAAAGGTTGCGTTACGACAGTTTCCGACGACAGAGGCAGAAAAACCGTAATGGATATAGTTCGGGAAAGTTATCCGAATACAAGACTTTTTCCCGTTGGACGACTTGATTATGACACCGAGGGTTTGCTGATATTGACTACCGACGGAAATTTATGTAATCGTCTTACTCATCCCAGCAGCGAAATAGAAAAGGTGTATTCCGCAAAAATAGAAGGCGAAGTTACGGAAGCGGATTTGAACAAAATCCGCGCAGGCGTTGAAGTGGACGGAAAGATTACGAAAAAATGTAGAGCAACTCTTTTGCGTTACGATCAAAAGACTAAATTGTCGTCTGTGGAAATTGCAATTTCTGAAGGTATGAACAGAGAAGTTAGAAAGATGTTTGAAGCAATCGGTAAATTCGTTAAGTTTCTCAAACGTGTTGCATACGGCGATCTCAGACTGCGTGGCATAAACCGCGGAGCATTCAGAAAACTTACGGCGGAAGAGATTAATTATTTGAAAAACGTATAATGATAATTCGTAAGAAATATAATAAGAAATAATAAATTATTAAAAATAATGGAAAACGGCGTTTTAATTGCTTGTTTTTCATTTTTTTTTAGTGTATAATTCTATCTGTTGGAAATTGGCTTTCTGACAAAAATTAAAGTAGATTTCTACTTATTGGATTTGTAAAATATATTTACCTGGAGGTAATACAATAAATGAATTCCGATTTTAAGAGTATGCTCAGCTCGTATGAAACGGCAACGAAAAACACTCGCAAAACCATCGATGCAATTATCGATGCAGGTTCTTTCGTTGAGTTTGATGCGTTTATGGGCGGAGCAAACGATCTCGGAGAAGTGAAGGGCGAAGGCGTAATCAGCGGACTTGCATCCGTAAATGAAAACGACGTCGCTCTTTTTGCTACCAATTCCGAAGTGTTCGGAGGCGGTATCTCCAAAAAAGGCGCAGAAAAGATCGTAAGACTCGTTAATCGCGCAATTGATGCAGAACTTCCGCTTGTGGCAATTATTGACACGGTCGGCGCAAGAGTTCTCGAAGGTGTTGATGCGCTTAACGGATACGGACTTATACTTGATGCGTATTCGAAGGCTTATGGAAGAATTCCCGTAATTACCGTAGTAAAGGGCAAAAATTACGGAATGCTTACCTATCTTGCAGGTCTTTCCGATTTGTTCGTTGCGTACGATAAGTCACAGATTGCGACGGCAAGTCCGCTTCTCATTTCGGCTTCGGCTGACGGAAAGGATTATAGTGATGCGAAATTGCATTATGTTCAAGACGGCGTAGTTACTAATATGGTAGCAAACGACGGTGAACTTAAAACTCTTCTTTCCAACGTGTTTGAAGTAGTGAATGACGCTTATGCAATGCCCAAAGACGATGCAAACAGAGTATGTAAAGGACTTTCCGCTAGTTCTGACGTGAGAGCAGTTCTTAAAGAAGCATTTGACGTGAATTCCGCCGTTGAACTTCGCGCAGATTACGTTCCCGAAGTGCTTACTGCGTTTGCTAAACTCGACGGGGTTTCGGTTGCCGTAATAGGCGTGGATGGTAAAATAACCGCAAAGGGAAGCGCAAAGATTACCGATTTCCTTAATACTGCTTCTAATTTTGATCTTCCCGTTATTAACCTTGTAAACAGTACGGGTATCGTAGTAGATGCAAAACAGGAAACCTGTTGTCTTATCCGTAACGTAAGCGATATGATTTACGCTTACAGTAACGTAGCCGTTCCCAAACTTGCATTGATTTGCGGTGGCGCGGTTGGTTCTGCGTACACTATTCTTGCCAATAAGGCTTCTTACGATTATACGATGTCGTGGGACGTGGCAAGTGTGACTCCACTTGAAACGTCTTCTGCTGCGCGTCTTCTTTACGGAGAGGAAATTGCGAAAGCAAATGATCAAACAAAAGCGGAAGAAAAATTTGCGAAAGTATATGCAGATGAAAATTCGGCAATGGTTGTAGCAGAAAAAGGTTACGTAGATACAGTGCTTATTCCCAACCATTCAAGACAATATCTTATAGCCGCTCTTCGCACGCTTGTAAAGAGGTAATATTATGGTATTATCAGCAGTAGACCCCACTTATTATTATAACGTTGGTGAAATTCTTCTTTTGTGCCTAATCGGTTTGGCTATCGTTATCCTTGCCCTTGCTGTGCTTATCGTTCTTATTATGGGCATTTCAAAAGTAATCGTTGCTATTGAAAAGGCTTTGGATAACAGCGCGAATAATAAAACTACCGCTCCCGTAGCGACAGCTTCACCGGTATCGGCTACAGCAGAAGATGAAGAAACGGTTGCCGCTATTACCGCGGCGTTGCTTGCTTTCTATGATGTAAGCGCAGACGAGGAGGCAGTTCCGCCACCCTTTGTCATCAGATCTATTAAAAAAATTTAACGGAGGATTATATAAATGCGTAAGTTTAACGTTTCCGTAAACGGAAAGTCTTATTGTGTAGAAGTAGAAGAAGTAGGTGGCGTAGCTCCCGTAGCCACCCCCGTTGCTGCTCCCGTGGCAGCTCCCGCTCCCGTAGCCGCTCCCAAGGCAGCCGCTCCCGCAGGCGGAACTCCTGTAAAGTCTCCTATGCCCGGCGTTGTAAGAAAACTCGTTGTGGCTGAGGGCGCAACCGTAAAAGCAGGTCAGTCCGTAGTCGTTCTTGAAGCTATGAAAATGGAAAACGATATCGTAGCAAGCGCGGACGGTGTAATTTCTTACGTTTGCAACGTAGGTGACAGTGTAGAAACCGATGCGGTTCTTGCATACGTAAAATAATCTCGGAGGGCATTTACTAATGGAACTCGGAGCGATAATGCTAAACCTGTGGGAGAGCACGGGTCTGTATCAGTCAACGTGGGAAAACTACGTTATGCTGGCAATATCTTTCGTGCTTTTCTATCTGGCAATAGCAAGAAAATTCGAGCCTTTACTTCTCGTTCCTATTGCTTTTGGTATGTTGCTTGCTAACATTCCTGGGGCACATGCGGAATTGTACAAGCATCCATTAACGATGACTGAAGCAGTCTTTAGTTGTGGATGTGTTGGAGAATGTACGCATAGCGTGATTGGAGAAATTATTGGCTACGACACAATTTATGTTCAAACAGGTGGATTGCTCTATTATTTGTCAAAGGGTGTAGAGTGGGTAATATTCCCGCCGTTAATTTTCCTTGGCATAGGCGCAATGACAGACTTCGGTCCGTTAATTGCAAATCCCAAGAGTCTTATCCTTGGCGCAGCCGCGCAACTTGGTATATTCCTTACGCTTTTTTTGGGATATTTCCTTTTCCAATTTCCTATTTTTGACGATATGTCTCCTCAGACAGCATCAGAATTAGGAAAACTTGCCGCATCAGTCGCGATAATAGGTGGCGCAGACGGACCTACTGCTATATACGTTACGACTGTGCTAGGTCAGGACGAATTCCTAGGAGCAATTGCGATCGCCGCATACTCATATATGGCGCTTATACCTGCAATACAGCCTCCTATTATGAAGATGTTCACAAGCAAAAGAGAACGTAAGATAAAAATGAATCAGCTTCGCAAGGTATCGAGAAAGGAAAAGATTATTTTCCCTATCGTCGTAGTGGTCCTCGTAGGATTACTACTTCCTTCGGCGCTTCCTCTTCTCGGTATGCTTATGCTTGGTAACTTGTTCAAGGAATGTCTCGTGACCGACAGACTTGCAACTACCGCAAGCAACGGACTTATCAACGTAGTCACGATTATGCTTGGTGTGTGCGTAGGTTTCAAGGCAAGTGGTTCTACATTCCTTAACCCCATAACTCTCTTTATCATAGGGCTTGGTCTTTTCGCATTCGCAATTGGTACTGCGGGTGGCGTGCTTATGGCTAAGTTTATGAACTTGTTCCTTAAAGAAAAAATCAATCCTCTTATTGGAAGCGCAGGCGTTTCTGCCGTACCTATGGCAGCGCGTGTATCTCAGATGGTAGGACAAAAGGAAGTGCCGGACAACTATTTGCTTATGCACGCAATGGGCCCCAACGTAGCAGGCGTTATTGGTTCTGCGGTTGCGGCAGGTATTCTTATCGCAATGTTCGGCGGTTAATATTGGAGGTAAATAATGGCTAAAAAACCTGTTAAAATAATGGAAACTATACTCCGTGATGCGCATCAGTCGCAGGCGGCAACCAGAATGAAACTGGAAGAAATGTTGCCTATCGCGGATAAACTTGATAAGATTGGCTACTATGCTCTTGAAGCGTGGGGTGGCGCAACCTTTGACTCTTGCATCAGATTCCTTAACGAGGATCCGTGGGAAAGACTTCGCGCTCTTCGCAAAGCAGTTCCCAATACAAAACTTCAAATGCTTCTTCGCGGACAGAACCTTCTCGGCTATCGTCATTACAGCGACGACGTTGTAAAGAAGTTCTGTGAACTTACCGTAAAGAACGGTATTGACGTTCTTCGTATATTTGACGCGCTTAATGATATTCATAATCTTGAAACGGCAATTAAGGCAACCAAGGAAGCGGGTGGAACGGTAGAAGCGGCTCTTTCGTACACTACTGGTCCCGTCTACGACGACGAATATTACGTAAAACTTGCGAGAGAACTTAAAGCAATGGGCGCGGATATTCTTTGTATTAAGGATATGGCAAACCTTCTTCTTCCTTACGATGCGTACCGTCTTGTAAGCACTCTTAAAGAAAAGGTAGATATGCCCGTGCATCTTCATACGCATAATACGGCAGGAACGGGCGATATGACAAACCTTAAAGCAATTGAGGCTGGTTGTGATATCGTTGATACCGCGCTTTCTCCTCTCGGAAACGGAACTAGTCAGCCTGCTACCGAATCTCTCGTTGCAACCCTTCAGGGTACGGATTACGACACGGGTATTGACCTTAAAAAACTCAATGAACTTACCGTTTATTTCCGTAGCGTAGCAGATCGCTTGAAGAGCGACGGTTTCCTTAGTGATAAGGTGCTTAAAGTTGACGTTAACGCCCTTATATATCAAGTTCCCGGTGGTATGCTTTCCAACCTTATCAATCAGCTTAAAGAGCAGGGTAAGAGTGAAAAACTTGAAGAGGTTCTTCAGGAAGTTCCCAAAGTAAGAGCAGACCTTGGATATCCTCCTCTCGTAACTCCGTCCAGCCAGATCGTTGGTACTCAGGCAGTTCTCAACGTTATTACGGGCGAGAGATACAAGATGGTTACGAAAGAAACTAAGGGCGTTGCAAGAGGCGAATACGGCAAACTGCCCGTAGATCCCGATCCTGCAATTATCAAGAAAATTCTCGGAGATGAAAAGCCTATCAAGTATAGTCCTCATGATCTTCCTCCCGAGCTTGAAAAATTGCGTGACGAACTCGGAAAATATTATGAACAGGAAGAAGACGTTCTCACTTACGCTCTTTTCCCTCAGGTATCAATGCCTTTCTTCAAATCTCGTTATGCAAAGAAACACGGTGTAGATACGACTATTTTTGACGATAAGAATCAAGTACATCCCGTATGAGGATTCTTATAACAAATGACGATGGTATAAATTCCGTAGGAATAAAGACCATAGCCGACGCATTATCGAAAGAACACGAGGTGTACGTTATTGCTCCGTCCACACAACGCTCAGCAACGGGACACGGTATTACTTTGCATAATCCCGTAACGTACACCCGACTTTCGTCGGAAAAATATAAACTTCACATCTCGGTAGACGGAACGCCTGCCGATTGTGTCAAACTGGCAGTACTGTACTTTATGAAGGACGGACTGCCCGATTTGGTTATTTCGGGTATTAACGAAGGTTCAAATTTAGGCAGTGAAGTAATTTATAGCGGAACTGTCAGCGCGGCTCTTGAAGGAGCGTATTTGCGTATTCCTTCCATTGCGATAAGTAATGCGGACAGAAATTTTGCAGAAGGATACGAACTTGCTTCCGCCTTGCTTTGTGAAAATTTGGAAAGATTCTTGGCAATCAATTTGCCACCGTATACTGCGCTTAATATAAATTATCCTCCGCAAAAAGCCAAAGGCTTGAAAGCGACGGAAATTGCCATAAACAGATATACGGATTCTTATGAAAAAGTGGGCGAAAACGGACTTCTTATCGGAGGTTTGCCAGATCTTGAAGGCATGAGCGAAAACACAGACGTAAAAGCGTTAGAGAAAGGTTACGCTACCGTTTCCGTCGTAACTTTGAATAAAAACGATTATAAATATATGGAAATACTGAAAGGAAGTATTTGAAATTGGACAGAGTGGGAATAATAGGCGGTGGCGCATCGGGTATGCTTTCGGCGTCTTTTGCTACGGGCGACGTTACGTTGCTTGAAAAGAACGAAAAACTCGGAAAAAAGATTTATATTACCGGTAAAGGTCGTTGTAACGTGACTAATAATTGCGCGCTTTACGAGTTTCTTCCAAATATAGTAAATGGCGAAAAGTTTATGATGAGTTCGCTTTCTGCATTTCCTCCTCCTGCTCTTATGGAATTTCTTGCGGAAAACGGTGTTCGGACGAAAACGGAAAGGGGAAATAGAGTGTTTCCTGTTTCTGACAAATCAAGCGATATTATAAGCGCGTTGTCATCAGCAGTAAATAAAAACGGTTGCAAGGTATGCTTGAATACCGAAGTTACTTCTGTAAAGAAAATTGATAACGAGTTTATCGTAACTACCAATAACGGTGATTTCATTTTTGATAAACTAATAATAGCAACAGGTGGTAACAGTTATAAAGCGACGGGAAGTACGGGTGACGGATATACGATAGCGAAAAATTTTGGACATACCGTAACGCCCATTTTGCCTGCTTTATCTGCGATTGACTTGATGGACGACGTAAAGTCGCTTGAAGGCTTATCTCTCAAAAACGTAAGCGTTACTTTTAAGGTGGGGAATAAAACTATTTCTCGTTTTGGTGAAATGCTTTTTACAGATAAAGGCGTCAGCGGTCCGATTATTCTTACGCTTAGTAGTCTTATTAACAAATATAACCTAAAAGGGGAAAAACTGACGATTGATTTTAAGCCCGCCCTGGCTCCCGAAACTCTTGACGCTCGTTTGTCGGGTGACTTCGTTGAGTTTCATAATAAGGATTTAACTAACGTGCTTGCAGGATTGTTGCCCAAGGCAATAATACCTTACGTTCTTGCGCAAAGTAGAGTAAACGGGCATAAAAAAGCAAACTCAATAACGAAAGAGGAGCGGTTCGCTCTCGGATTTACAATAAAAAATCTTTCGTTCAAAATCCGTTCTATTGCTGATCCTAATCACGCGATAATAACGTCGGGCGGAGTCAGTCTGAAAGAAATTAATCCAAAAACAATGGAAAGCAAAATTATAAAGGGGCTGTATTTTGTTGGCGAAGTGTTGGACGTAGATGCGCTTACGGGAGGTTTTAATCTTCAATGCGCGTTTGCTACGGGCAAGGCGGCAGGTATAGCCACGGGAAGTATATGATGAATATCTATGCAATAAGGGGCGCAATTACTGTTGACGCCAATACAAAAGAAGAAATAGAAACAAAATCAATAATGCTTATGCGAGAAATAGTAGCAAAAAACTCCATTTCAAGCGCAATAAGCATAATTATTTCAACTACCGATGACATAACGGCGTATTATCCGGCAAAAGCAATTCGTGAGTCAGGGGTGCTTGATGCTCCGTTATTTTCATGTAAAGAACCTTCAATAGACGGCGCGTTACCTCTTTGTATAAGGGTACTCGTTACGGTAGTATCCGAAAAGGAAACGAAACCCACTCACGTATATCTCGGCAAAGCGCAAACATTAAGAAAGGACTTAATAAAATGAATCATTTTAACATAGCAATCGACGGGCCGTCAGGCGCAGGAAAAAGCACGATAGCGAAAGCGTTATCTTCGAAACTCGGTATTAGTTATCTCGATACGGGCGCGCTTTATCGCGCGGTGGGATTAAAAGCATACCGTGACGGCTGGGAAGAAAACGATGAAATAGTTTCCAGACTTCTTGGCTTAGTTGATATAAAAGTTTCTTACGACGAAGAAGGAAAACAACACGTATATCTTGACGGGGAAGACGTTTCTACGGCAATAAGACAAGATTTCGTATCAGGATACGGAAGCAGATTTTCCGCCCTGCCGTCCGTTAGAAAAGCGTTACTTGATTTGCAAAGACGAGTGGCGAGCGAATATTCTTCCGTACTTGACGGTAGAGATATAGGCACTTCCGTTCTTCCCAACGCTAAGTATAAAATATATCTTACGGCGTCGCCTGAAATCCGCGCAAAAAGACGTTATGACGAATTGATCGCGAAAGGGCAAACGGTAGAATTTGATAAAGTCCTTGCCGATATAAACGAAAGGGATTTCAGGGATATGAACAGAGCAATATCCCCCTTGAAGAAAGCAGACGATGCTGTTGAGATCAATTCTGATAATATGTCAATTGAAGAAGTAATTAAGTTCGTTGTGGAGATGATAAACGAAAATGTCTGAAATTAAAGAAAAGTACAAAAAATATATCGACAAGGAATGTAATTATCTGGCGTGGTACAAGTTCTTTCGGGCACTTGCTTACGTGCCTATGAAAATATTATTTCCCGGTGTGGCTCTTGGCTTGGAAAATCTTCCTACTGAGGGCGGATATATTATTGCTTTTAATCACCGTAGCGCGCGTGAAATACCTTTTTCGTTTTACGCCGTTCCGGGTTACAGACATTTCGTATCAAAAAAGGAACATTATAACTCGGCATTTTGCAGATGGTTGTTCCCTAAACTCGGCGTTGTTGCCGTAAATCGCGATAAACCCGATTTATCCACTATAAGGAAAGTAGTAAATATTTTGAAAAAAGGAGAAGTAGTCGGTATCTTCCCTGAAGGAACGAGAAATCGTGACGAAGATGCTGATATGCTTCAATTTAAAAACGGTACTGCATTGTTCGCATTACAGGCAAAAGTACCCGTAATTCCCGTTTATTTTTATAAAAAACCGAAGTATTTCCGCAAAAACTACGTATATGTTGGAGAACCAATAACTTGCGATCAATATTTGAACGGGCGAGTGGATACAGAAAAAATTTCTGCGTTCGGAACGGATATACGCAATGGCTTGGAAAAAGCAAAAGATCGCTTGAACGAGATAATGCAAATCAAAGGCGAATACAAACGCTTGCAAAAGCTCGAACGTAAACGCTTGAAAGAATTAAAAAAACAGAATAGAATTAAACAAAAATTGGCAAAGAAACAAGCAAAAACGGCGCAAGCGAAAACGGAGGAATAATTTTGAAAATTATCCGCGCGAAAAATCTCGGCTTTTGTTATGGTGTTAAGCGGTCGTTAGCAATGGCGCAAAAGGAATATCCTTTACCTGTTTATACATACGGTGAACTTATACATAATAAGCGTATCGTTGATATGCTTGAACGTCGTGGAATAAAAGCCATAAATAATCTGTCGCGTATAAATTCAGGTACGATAATAATTCGTTCTCATGGCGCGCCGAAAGAGATTATTGAAGAGGCAAAAGAAAAGGGCCTTACGATAGTTGACGCCACTTGCACTTTCGTTGAGCGTATTCGTAAGATAGTAAGTGAAAAATACTCCGACGGATATAAAATCCTGATTTTTGGCAAAAAAGATCATCCCGAAATTATAGGCATAAATTCTTTGTGTGATTATTCCGCAATCGTAATTGACTCTGAAGAATTGCCGGAGTTAAATTTCAGCGACAAAGTATGTTTAGTAGCCCAAACGACCGCGTCTGCGGAAAAATTTCACAATATAATCAATAAAATTCGTAAATGTAGTCTAAAAACAGTTGAAATATTTGACACAATTTGTTATACTACTATGGAGCGTCAAAGAGAAGCGGAACTTTTGTCGCAAAAATGCGATAAAATGCTCGTTATCGGAGATCCCAAAAGTTCGAATACGTCTAAGTTGAAAGATATATGCGTCCGTTTTTCCAGCACTTATCTCATCACTAACGCAGACGAACTAAAATCAATAAAATTTAATGTCGGCGATAATATAGGAATAGTAGCCGGCGCGTCGGCTCCGACAGAGTCGATAACGGAGGTAATTCAGTACATGGAAAACAACTACACCGAAGCGCAGAACGAAGAGTTTTTGCAGGCGGTCGACGCCGTTGGAACAAACGGCAAATTAAAAGATGGCAAAAGAATGAAAGTTAAGGTAACTGCCGCTGACGAAAAGGGTATTACCGTAAACTTTGGCGTGAAAATCGACGGATATATTTCTGCCGACGAAGCAGATCTTAACGATGCTTATAATCCCGATAATTATAAGCCCGGTGACGAACTTGACGTTATTCTTCTCAGCGCGAAAGCTGAGGACGGACTCTATCGTTTTTCAAAGAAAAAGGTAGATAAGATCAAAGAAGGCGACAAAATCGTAGACACTATTCGTAACGGCGAAATTTTTGAACTCGTAGTTGACCGTGAGACCAAAGGTGGTCTTATTGGTAAACTCGGCACTTATACCGTTTTCGTGCCTGCATCTCAGATCAAAGAAAAGTACATTCACGACTTAAAGCCTTTCATTGGAAAGACTCTCAGACTTACTCAGCTTGAAATTGACGACTCAAAGCGTAGAATTGTTGCAAGCCAAAAAGTAATTCTTGAGAGAGAGCGCAAAGAAAGAGAAGAAATTTTCTGGGCTAACGTAATCCCCGGCGTAATCGTTAATGGAAAGGTAAAAGGTATTTCCAAGTTTGGCGCTTTTGTAAGCGTAGACGGTTATGACTGTCTCGTTCATATCAGCGACGTATCTTGGACTAAGTTCAGATCTATTGACGACGTTATTCATACCGGCAAGAAGTATGACTTCGTTGTATTAAAGGCAGATAGAGAAAAGGGTAAGGTATCTCTTGGTTATAAGCAACTTCAAAAGCATCCTTTTGAACTTGCTATGGAGAATCACCCCGTTGGATCAGAATTTGTTGGAAAAGTAACTTCGATTATGCCTTTCGGCGCATTTGTTGAAGTTGAACCCGGCGTAGAAGGACTCGTTCACGTTTCCGAAGCATCCAACGTATACGTTAAGAATATCAACGACGTATTTAAGGTAGGCGATGAAGTTAAGGTTAAGGTCTTTGCAATCGATCCCGATGAAAAGAAGATAACGCTTAGCGCAAAAGCATGTATGCCTGCTCCTACTGAAGAAGAAAAGGCAGTTAAGGCTGAGAAAAAGGAAAGCAAACCCCGCGCTCCTAAGAAGAGAGAAATTGTCAAAGAAGACGATTCTGAGTGGAGCGATGAAGATACTGGTAACAATCCTTTCGCAGAACTTCTCAAAGATCTTAAAGACTAATACGATTATTAAAAGGGCTTCCTTTGGAGGCCCTTTTGTAATTCTACGATTGCTATAATTTCAATTCTCTTTACAAACAGCATAATTTGGTGTATAATGTGAATAATTTGTATAAGGATGTGCGATTATGTCGGAATTAAATGCTATTTGTATTCATTGCGGTAAAAGTGTAAACTTTCAACGCAACGGTGAGGACAGATACGTCTGCCCTTACTGCGCGCGTTCTTTCTCTTACGTGGAATTGACGACTTTGGGAAATATCGTGGATTATGAATCAGCGCGCATGGAGTACGTAAAAGCGCAACAGTATTTTGCAAAGGGCGATTATCAGAATGCGGAAATTTATTTTAACCACGTGCGTGATTATGACAAGAATAATTTTTTTGCAGAATATTTTTACATTTTAAGCGGATTACTTCTGCACGGACACGTAGGCAGAGTGCTTGGCTTGCAAACCGTTATGTCGCTCATTGACTTGCCTATAGTGAAAATGGTAAATTCTTCTCAGCCTAACGACACTAAAAAGATGTTTTTGGTTCGTCTTTTTACTGATCTTTACTCAATGATAAAAAAGCACTACGAGGCGATTGACGATGGTAGCAGAAACGTCAGAGAATCAGAAAGCGCAGACGAAGCGTACTTGAATTTTGCAAAGAAGATACGCGCCATAACTTTACTCGACGTTGAGGCGGTAATGGCAAAAGAGCAGGATATTGGGAATAAAATAGTTTCCATTTGTGATCTTGCGATGAAAGCGTGCGAAAGAGTTCAATCCGTACGAAGCATTAATGGGAATCTGGTATATCCTTCGGCTCAGGCTTATGACGAAGCGAAATCGCTTTTTTCGGTATATAGTTATTTTGTTAAAAAAATCGTTCCGTCGTATATGTTTCCGCATTATAAAGCCTCAAAGCGAGATCTGAACTCATATCTTGACTCGGTAATAGTGGAAATATCCGAATTTCATAAAAAACACGACGTAAAAGGTGAGGATGACGGCAAAAATTTTGAGCATATTTCCAACTTATGTAAGAGCGCGTTATCTTATACATATCATACGCTGTTTAATATGGCAACGTTGCGAAAAAATGAAGACTCTTCGCAGATATTATTAAAGGCGATTGGTATTGCTCTTGAACTTTTTGTTCCAAACGTTAGTGTGGATACAAACAAGAGTATAAATATTACTTCTCCAATCCTTAATGACTACGAAACGATAACCGGTGATTTAAATAATTTGATTTATGCTTCGGTGCTTAATACCAAGGAAAAAACAGATGCGTTATTAAAGTCTTTCTTTGCTCGTTTGTATGATATCGTGTTTCGATATTACGGCAGTCAGAAATTCAAAATAAAAAGCGAATTGGATTTTGCGCGTAGCAGAAAAAACAAAGCTTATTTTTACTATCGAAATTTTCTTTACGGCATAGTATGTACTGCGCTTCCTGCATTGAACGACGTAATCGCTTATGTGGAACATAAATCGGCAGATAGGATAAATTTGCTTAAAACGTGCAAAGAGGCTTGCGAAGACCTCTTATTCCTGTTTGATTACCGTATGAGTGAGATAGAAAAAACAGAAAAGTTCGACAAACTTCGAACGATATACTCGCAAATAATTACCAGCATAAAGAACGGTTGACGCGCGTAATCATAAATTATGATTTATGATTTGCATAACGACTTGTTGACGAATACCTATGTTGATATTAAAAAGGAAAAAACGGAAAATTCTCTCGCGAAAAACGTCATTTACGCTCTATGGACGACGAACAAACGCCTTCGCAAAGACGACGTAATGCGTTATCTGTATGCGCTTGACGATAATGACAAATGGGCGATAGAGGATTTAAGTGGTATTCTTTCTTTTGAAGAAATATTAGATATACCTAATCTTGCTTATGTTTCTCTTACTTGGAACGGCGAGAACTGTTACGCAGGTGGCGTAGGCGTAGAAAAAAGCCTTTCTGTTCACGGCAAAAGGGCATTGTCAGAAATGTGCATAAGGGATATTCCGTTGGACTTATCACATCTTTCTGATAAAGCATTTTTTTCCGCAATAGACAATTACGAAAAAGTTTTTTTATCGCACACGGCGTCACGCCGACTTTTTAACAATTCACGCTTAATAACTGATGAAATGGCAAAACTTGTGGCGAAGCAAAGTGGAATTATAGGCGTTTTTGCAGTTCCGAAGTTTCTTAGTGAAAAAAAGGCAAGCAGAAAAGATTATTTATTACATATCGTTCATTTTGCAGACCTTGTTGGGGTTAATTACGTTGCAATAGGGACGGATTTCAACGGAAGCGACGAAAGAATAACGGGACTAAGTACGTATATGGAGTTTGATTTACTCCGCAATGAAATGGCATCATACGGTTTTACAACGGATGAAATAAATAAAATCTTTTTTGAAAACGCTCAAAGATTTTTTGGAAGCAAAAATGGAAAAAAGGAAAACTAATACTGTAAAAATAGCAATAACGGTATCGATCGTTACTATTATAATAAACGTATTTCTTTTTGTCGGCAAATTATTAGCCGGTATTTTTGCCCATTCCAGCGCAATGGTTTCCGATGCCGTACACTCAGCATCTGACGTATTCAGTACCGTGGTAGTTCTTATAGGAATAAAAGTTGCGTCAAAAGATTCGGATAAAGGACACCCGTACGGTCACGAGCGTTTTGAGTGCGTAGTCGCGATTTTACTTGCAGTCTTGCTTGCCGGCGTGGGCATTACGTTGGGAGTATTCGGCGTGCAGGATATGGTGAGTGGAAATTATCAGATTAACGTTCCCGAACTGCCTGCGTTAATCACCGCAATAATCTCTATAATAATAAAAGAAGGTATGTATTGGTATACGCGATACGGCGCGAAAAAAATCAACTCTGACGCGCTTATGGCTGATGCGTGGCATCATCGTTCAGACGCATTATCGTCAATTGGGGCGTTCGTTGGAATACTCGGAGCAATGCTTGGCGCGCCTATTTTAGATTCAATAGCCTCTCTTGTAATTTGCCTGTTGATACTGAAAGTTGCCGTTGATATATTTCGTGGCGCAGTTGGAAAAATGGTGGATAAATCCTGTGATGAAACAACCGTTCAGAAAATGTCAGAAGTCATAAAAAGCGTGGACGGAGTACGCTGTCTGGACGAAATAAAAACGCGAGTGTTTGGAAACAAAATATACGTTGAAATAGAAGTGGCTGTTGACGGTCAACTGCGCTTGATTGAAGCTCACGAAATAGCGGAAACAGTTCATGACGAAATAGAGTTGCAGTTCCCCGACGTAAAGCATTGTATGGTTCACGTTAACCCTGATTAAACTTAATATTTTGAAAAATCTTATAAAAATTATAAAAAATAAAAACGAACCAATATTTTGGTTCGTTTTTTGTCGTACTGGTGCCCGAAGTCGGACTTGAACCGACACTGTGTTTCCACAAACGGATTTTAAGTCCGTCGCGTCTGCCATTCCGCCATTCGGGCAAATATTGGAGGTACCACCCAGATTTGAACTGGGGATCAAGGCTTTGCAGGC
>JAFXKH010000008.1 GCA_017531795.1 Clostridia bacterium | reverse complement strand
GCGCAGCAAGGGTTCAAATCCCTCTTTCTCCGCCACGATAAAGGACACCAAAAGGTGTCCTTTTTTCGTGGCGTAAAAAGATAAAGGGGGATTTGAATTAAGGAGAAAATCGTTCACGATTTCCCGTAGGGTAAACAGTGGACACCCACTGTTTATCGGGTATGGTCGCACAGGCGAAAATCCCTCTTTCTCCGCCAAGAGAGATTGTATTCTAATAACGGATACAATCTCTTATATTTTTGTTATAAAGGTGTGGCAGGAATTATTGTAGAAAGATGAATGAGCATATTACCCAATTAGATTGAAAAAATTGTCGTTTTATGTTATAATACTTATAAGATTTTTACAAAAAGGAAAATTATATGATTCCAAATTATATAAATCAATGGTTGAAAATTATAGATGAAATGCAAAACGATAATACATATAAATTGGCGTTTGGTCGTGCGTTGATAGAGAATATCGCATTTTCTCAATATCAAACAATTGAAGAGAATGTAGTTATAGCCTTTGACGACATATCTAAATGCATGTTGAAATATTATTGGAATCAAATTTTTTATTTCAATCTTAAACAAGCCCCTTACGCAAATAAAGAGCCTGTTATTTGCAAAGATACAAAAGTTTTAATTGATTTATATAAAAACATTACAAATTCGGCTATACCTAAATGGTACGACGAAGCAATTATAGAAATTAAAAGAACAGCCCCCAATACATACATAAAAATTATAAAACACATTACAAAAACTTTACACGAGAATGTTTGTTGGCGTTTTAAGATTGCTAACGATTCCGAAATTGATATTTACGAATATACGCCTAAAATTTCAAAGATAATATTTACCAAAGAAAACGCACAATTACTTGCAGAATACTCTATAATTATTTCAAAGTTATTGAATTATAAATGGACTCAATTATTAGAAAAATTTAACTATTCCCCTAAAATTGCAAGTAAGGTAAATGGTATAAGTGAAACAAAATTACGTAGAAATAGTTTGAAAAAATATAAAGACGCTTTGCTTTTAGAGTATTCGGGCAAGGCAATAGATTTTTATACGGGTGAAGAATTAGATGATGACGATATTAGTATCGACCACGTTATTCCTTGGAGTTTTATGTATTCAGACGATATTTGGAATTTAGTTATAACTTCAAGGTCGCGAAATTCTTCAAAAAGCAACTCTATCCCTGACGAACAAACTATTGAAAGACTAAAAGAAAGAAACTTAAAACTAGTTAATATTTTAAGTGGTAGTTTTAAATCTGATTTGGAAATCTCTATTAAAAACAATTATTTGGATAGGTTTTACTATGAGTGTAAGTTGTAAAACAAAGCAATACTATTCTACTAATTACAAAGAATACATTTCTACCACCCAAAATATTGATATGACCGATCATTATAGACGATTTTTGCCATATCTTTCCCAAGGGGCAAAAATATTAGATATTGGCTTTGGTAGTGGTCGTGATTTGTTATATTTCGTAAGTAAAGGTTATAATGTTTGGGGTGTTGATAACGTAAGCGAATTTGTAGAGAAAGCCAAAGAAAATGGTTTGAACGTAGAATTATGTGATTTTCATAATCTTCCTTATATTGAAACGTTTGATGGTATTTGGGCTTGCGCCTCTCTTTTACACTCTAATAACTTACCACTTGCTTTTGATAATCTTAATAAAGCATTAAAAGTGGGCGGACATATTTATTTGTCTATGAAATATGGAAATGGCACAAATATTGAAAATGGTAGATTTTATCAATATATTGACGAAGAAAAATTAAAAGAACTTTGCAAAAATTCAAATCTTTCCATTGTGGAAATTTATAATTCGGAAGATTTACTTAAAAGAAATAACGGCTGGATAAATGCAGTTTTGAGAAAAATATAATTAATGTTATTGAATAAAATTAGATTTTTGTAAAATTAACAAGGAAAATGCTTATGATAAAAGAAGAATTTGTTAAAAAATTAGTTGCACTTTTTGACCCCAAATTAACCTATCACAATAAAGAGTTATCTTATATAAATAAAATTAAAATAACAATTCCCGAAACATTAAATGATATTTCTGAAGATGAACATATCATCCAAAATTCAATTGGTATATTTCAAGATAACACATTAGAGGTGTTAATTAGAAGTATTGATAGTATTCCATTAGATAATGTTATCACTAACTCAAATTATGAAATAAGGATAAATGAAAATATTTCGGATGCTTTATGTGTTAAAATGATTAAAAACTTGCCAAATGAAAAGATAAAAGTTTTTGTGCCAATTTTTAGACTTGGAAGAATATATGAAGAAACAGGAAATATTAATTTATTTGATTTTATAAGAACTGCTTTTTCAGGATATTGTTCTTTAGAAATAAAATCATTAGGCGACTCATCTAACTGTTTTGAAATGCTTCAAATAGCAAAATCATTTATTTTCAACATCTCAATGTTACAAAATAGAAATTTTTACATAGTAGACAATATGGAAAATTTCTTATATGACTTAAAACCAAGTATTAGAAGAACTTCTAGAAACAATATTGATGTTCCTTATAGAAGATACATTGATGATGTTGTTCAGTATTACATTGATGGAAATTCAGCAAGAGTCCCTAAAATTAAATTTTTATCATTTTATAATGTTTTAGAATATTTCTTTGATAAAGTTTACATAGATGATAAATGCAAAAAGATTCAAAAGATAATAACAAGTCCAAAATTTAATCATAGCAATCTTAATCATTACAAAAAAATATTAGAGGTTTTTGATATTAAGAAGGCTAAAAATTTGGAAAAAACTAATATAAATGAATTCGATTCATTAAAATTGTTAATATCAAAATATATTGATTTAAATGAGTTTCGTAGTTTTTTAAATGAGTATAGATATTACATAGAAAATGATGCCCATAAAATTGAAAATACAAAATTTAGTTTGTTAGATTCTGATGAATGCATTGTATCGAAAATTAGCAAAAGGGTATATCAAGTAAGAAATGCACTTGTTCACAGTAAAGATACAGAAAATATCCGATATGCTCCAAGAAAAGATGATATTTATATTTATAATGAAATAGAGTTAATTAAATATTTAGCACAAGAAATTATCATTGCAACCTCCGAATTAATAAAATAAATTATTATTAGAATTTTTATAAAATCTTAAATATAATTATGAAATTTTACTTTCTCTTAAACATGTTTTTAATATATCATCAATCAACATATAGTTGCTTATAGGATTAGAAAATTTAGAATGCAATCACCACTTGCCCGCCACGAATAAGGACACCAAAACGGTGTCCTTTTTTCGTGGCGTGGGTAAACCACGGATATGAACAAGTGAGCCGTGGAATAAAACTATTGACGCAAAAAACAATAGGTGCGAACGGTGTTCTGGCGTCATATGACGGACAATTTTAATGGGCAAAGCCCACCGTAGCGAAAGCGTAGGTGCGCTCTTCTTTTTCTCCGCCACGATAAAGGACACCATGGTTGGTGTCCTTTTTCAACTTTACATGTTTAATAATCTTCTAAATCACTATCAAACTTGGTTTTGTGAATAGTGCCTACGGGATGTTTTGGCGGAGCATAGATGGAAAAAAGTTTTAACGGACAAGATTGTTCGTTTATAATGTTGTGATATGTACCAGCGGGTATAACCACCGCACACTCTATGTTGGCACAACCTTTAAAAACCACACTGTTTTTTGTTTTGCCTGTGTAAACTGATGCAATGCCGTATTCAACAACTAAAATTTGGTCGAGTTCATTATGAAGTTCTAATCCGATTTCCCCACCAGCGGGAATAGACATAACCGTAATTTGCGAATATGTACCGGTCCAAATTTCTTTTCTAAAATAATCGTTAAAACACGTCAATTTTTTTACGTTAATAATGGGCGAAAAATGCTTTTCGCTTTTACTACAACGATCGTTTTCAATCATTTATATTCCTCCTTAATAGTAATATCTATACTATATAGTATGTTAATCAAAACATTTTAGTGAAAGAACAACGAGTATGCCAAAACTCAATTAAGAGTTCAATGAGTGACGCACGTACTCCGCCAAAAAGAGATTGTATCCCAACAAAGGATACAATCTCTTTTTATTTTTGCCATAAAGGCGTGGCGGGAATAATTATGGAACGATAGAATAAACTTACTACTGTCCTATACAAAAAAGCCTCCCAAAAGTCAGTCACTTTCAGGAGGTTTTCAATTTTTATGTATAATTTTTTGGCTTATAACCTTTTATTATTTAATTCTTATAACATTATTTGCAACACTAACAAGCCGATTAAGTAGAGCGCAAGTATCGTTAAGGCGCAGAAAGTTATCGTAATGATAAGTTTCAACGGAGTCGTTTTCATCAAGCGTGACACAAACATACCAGCCATAAGTATTATTGCCGAAACACCACCTCCGATTGCTCCGCCCACAATGGGGAAGATAAGGACACATTGAGGTATGTTCGACCAAATGAGAGTAAACACAAACGTAAGTATGGGCAGAATGTATTCATACCATTTGATAGTCGGCGTTGTAACTATTTTCTCGCCATTGATATATAGCGACGAGCCGTAGATATAATTGCCTTTGGTCATAACGGTGACAATTTCTCCGTTTTCATCCGTCATTTGGAACTGGTTTCTGGCAATTTTTTGAAGAGGCGCGCCGTTTATGCTGACCGACTTTCTTCCAAGCCAAAAACCTTCTTCGTACAGCACATTGCCGTACTTTTCATGCTGAATTTCTACTTTCATAATTCCTCCTTATATTTTACTCGAAGAGTATTGTTGAAAAATATCTTTCGGCGGTATCGGGAAGAACGGTAACTACCGTCTTGCCTTTGCCGAGTTTTTTTGCAAGTTTAATTGCGGCTGCGACGTTCGTACCACTGCTTATTCCGCAGAGAATACCCTCTTTGGAAGCAAGGTCCTTGGACGCCTGAATCGCTTCTTCGTCGTTTATTATGCAAACGTCGTCGTAAATATTTTGATTAAGTATTACGGGGATAACGCCGTCGCCTATTCCCATCTGAACGTGCGTGCCGATTGAACCGCCCGACAGTATAGCCGCATTTTCGGGTTCGACCGCCCATATCGTCATATCCGGATTGGCTTCTTTGAGCGTTTCGCCTATGCCCGTTATTGTACCGCCCGTGCCTATGCCCGAGCAGAAACCGTGTATGGGTTTATTCACCTGCTCCAAAATTTCTTTGCCCGTAACCGAGCGTTGCACGGAAGGGTTTGCCGGGTTTTCAAACTGTTGAGGCACGAACACGCGCTCGTCCTCCGCCTTCATCTTCATAGCGAGGCTCAAACATTCTTCAATGCACGCGCCGATATTGCCGTAGTCATGCACGAGAATAACCTCACCGCCGTAATGCTCAACAAGTTTACGACGCTCCTCGCTGACCGAGTCGGGCATAATTATTTTTACTTTATAACCCCGTACTGCGCCCACCAGAGCCAAGCCTATCCCCTGGTTTCCGCTGGTCGGTTCGACGATAACCGTATCCTTATTGATTATTCCACGCCTTTCTGCGTCAAGAATCATATTCAAGGCGGTACGGGTTTTTATCGAGCCACCGACGTTCAGCCCCTCAAACTTAACGAGTATTTCGGCAGAGTTTTCGTCTACCATACGGTTAAGGCGTATGATGGGCGTATTGCCCACCGCATCTAATATCGTATCACAAATCATACAAAAAGTATCTCGCTTTTATTTTATTTTCTTGGCTATTTCTTTGGTCAGGCGCATAAACAACAGGTCTACGCACACGAATATAGCCATAGCGATAAGAGTTATTACCAAATATCCTACCGCGAGGTCAAGGCGCAAATAAGCAATTATTCCGTTTATATCTATAAAACTTGCCACCTGCGCGCTGAGAAGGTATATAAAGAGAACTTCAAGGGCGGAAAAGCTAGCCACTATTATCACTCGAATCGCGCCTTTGAAAAGAGTGGAATAATCGAGTTTTTTCATAAACAGCGACAAAGCGGAATACGGCACAAAGACTATCGTTACGATAAGAAGTATGCCAAGGTTCGCCGAGCAACACAAAAAACCTAATCCCACGCTCGCTATCATACACATCACGCCGTACGCTATTCCGCATTTTTCATACGCAAGATTATAGCACAGCGATATTACGACAAGCGGGGCTATCGTCAAGGGCAGATAACAAGTCAGTACCATCATTACGATACTTATTGCCGTGAACATCGCCGTAAACGAAATTGCTCTCGCCGTTGAAAGTCTGCGCCTTATCGGTTTTGCTTTTGGCGGGGGCGGTTGATTTTCTGTTTCCGTTTTCTGTTCGGGTTCGTCGAAAAACGGATCTATGTCTCTGTTCTCTTTCATATCAATGACAGCATCTCGACATCGTACAACACGACTCGGTAAGGCAATAACAAAGAGCGCAGTTTGCGCAAGTGTTGGCAGCGTTTTGCTGTTGATACTGCTGTTGCTGGTATTGCTGTTGTTGGTATTGCTGTTGCTGATAATTGGGATCGGCGTAAGGATTGCCGTTTGCGAACTGTTGAGCGTGAGCGTTGGGGTTGCCCATTACCATATCAAGTTTGCGAAGGCTTTCCTTATACTTATTGTTGCCCGGATCAAGCTGAATTGCAATTTCGAGTTGCGAACGGCTTTCACTTAACCAATCTCTCTTATAGAAAATAATGGATTGAAAATAATGCCACTTCGCATCTCTGTTCGTGATTGAGTCGAGAGCGTCCTGCGCTTTATCGTACTGACCTGCGCGGATTTGCGATTCAATATAACCGTAATCGTCCTTTCCGCTTCCCCTGCGTTCGATATCTTTTTGTATAATCGACCATGCCGATTCAAGTTCGCTCAAAAGTCGCGCGCCTTCGTTGCCTATTTCACCGTCCTGGTAGCGTTGTTCGCTGTAACGGTCACGCAAGGCCTGATATCTTGCGCGGAGTTGGTCGGGATCTGCATCACTGCTAAGTCCAAGGATTTCATAAGGATCTTTCATTATTCTTCTTCCTTTGCCGTTTCGGCTTTCTTCTTCGCCCTTAATTTTGGCGGAGGTAATTTTTTCTTTGAGTCTAAAAGTTGTTTCGTTTTTGCGGTAAGACCGTCTTTCACTATGTTTTCAAGCAACGCTCCGACGTGAGTAAGTCGCATTTGACAGAAAGAGGCGTACGCTCTATTCCGTACCGAAGCGAATAAGAATTCGAGTTCGCGCTTATGCTTATCGATAAATTCCCGTCTTCCACCCTTTCCGTAATCGCCGTAAGCGGTGAGAAAGGGATTGTACCGCTTTTCTTTATAGTCTTCGTCAATATCGTCGAGCGCATCGGCAATATAGACGAATTTTCCAATATTATAACACAGACCGCCAAAGTTATTCAGTTCGCTCTCGTCTATTTCCGCTAATTTTTTGGCAAGAATAACGGATATATCGCGAAGCAATCCTGCGAAATAATCGGCTGCGCGGTCTATTGATTTTTCATTTCGCTTTTCTGCTTCACGCAGAGCCGAGTATCTTTCGCTTATGAGCGAGTCTATTTCGGGCAGAAGTTTTTGCGCTTTTATGCGTGGCTTTTTCAGAACGAAGCGAAGCAGTCTTTTCTTTCCGCCACCGTCAAGTTCGTCGTCTATGCTCTTATAATAACAAAGCAGGATATTGACGTGCGTAATCAGATCCATAAGCGGAGAGCCTTTTACGTACGCTTTCTTTTTGGGGTTGCCCACGCAACGCGCCGTGCCAAACTCCACTTGCGGTTTGGTCGCTTCCATAAGAAAGAGCCCCAGCACCGTCATATCGTAATTGGTCATAAAGCGAGGCAGATTGCCGTAATGCTCTTTCGTAGATAAACACAATCCGCAATAAAACGTCTGAAACATTGTGAAGTCACGACGGGAAAGCGTGTTTTCGTCTGGCAGAACGTAACCGAACATCAGACGATAAAACCAACCTTACGGTATACTTTGGAAAGCGTTTTTCTCGCAAGATAGGCGGCTTTTTCTGCGCCTGACCTGATGATTTTTTCCAGTTCTGCTTTGTCGCTGATATACTGTTTATACTTTTCACGTATAGGGCGGAGATGTTCCACTACCGATTCGCCTACCGCCTTTTTGAAGTCGGCGTACGAAACGCCTTCAAACTCGGCTTCCGCTTGCTTGACCGTTTTGCCCGTCATTGCAGAGTATATGCCGAGAAGATTGGTTATACCGGGCTTGCTTGCCGTCGCTTTTATTTCACGCTCGGAGTCGGTGACTGCGCGCGCAAACTTACGCATAATAACGTCGGGTTCGTCGAGCAGGAAGACTACGCCCTGAGCGTTATCGTCCGTCTTGCCCATTTTCGCCGTCGGATCGGTAAGGCTATAAATTTTGCTCGTTGCTTTGTTCCCTACGTAGCCTTCGGGAACGGTGAAGGTGGGCGAATATTTATTGTTGAAACGGTCGGCAATCGTGCGCGCAAGTTCGAGATGTTGCACCTGATCTTTGCCTACGGGTACGAGATCGGCTTGATAAAGCAGAATATCCGACGCCATAAGCACGGGATAATCAAACAGTCCGACGTTTATTCCCGCCTTGCCTGCTTTCTTGCTCTTGTCTTTATACTGAGTCATTCTGCTCGCTTCGCCCATCATAGTGTGGCAATTAAGTACCCAGGTGAGTTCGGCGTGAGCAGGCACGTGCGATTGCACGAAGAGTATGCTCTTTTCGGGATCAAGTCCGATTGCAAGGAAGAGCGCCATAAAATCCAAACTTCTGCGCCTGAGATCGGCAGGCAGATTGTCTACGGTAAGCGAGTGCATATCCGCCACCGTGTATATGCAGTTATATTCTTCCTGAAGCGCGACCATATTTTTCAGCGCGCCGATATAGTTTCCGAGTTGTAAGTCGCCCGTAGGTTTGAGCGCGGAATATACTATTTTTTTCTTTTCGTTTTCCATAATTATTTTATAGATTCCGCAAACTTATATACGGTATCGTTAAGCTCCTTAGGTTCTATTACTTCGCTGAAACGCTCTTCCATATCAAAAAGTGCGTATACGCTGTCGGGTACGGGGAACGCCGTTTCGTCTTCCATTTTGCGAAGAGCCTTTACGTCAGACTCGGGCGCGCTCAAGCCAAGGCTTTCAAGCACGGTGTTTGCAAACTTGACGGGCGATGCCGTGGACACTACTACGATGGGGTTGTCGGGCTCGCATTCTTCTTCATATTGGAAGCACACGTCGAAAGCCACCGCCGTATGCGGATCGCAAAGATATCCGTATTCGTCAAAGACGTCGGCAAGCGTATCTGCGCATTCGTCCTGAGTAGCGTAACCGCCTACGAAAGTCTTGCGGATTTCAAAAAGTCTTTCTCCGCCTATATCGTAACTGCCCTTTTCTTTCAAATCCTTCATCCACTCGCAAACGAGCGCGCTGTCACGGCCAGCCACTTCAAAGAGAAGACGTTCAAGATTGGACGAAATCAGAATATCCATTGAGGGCGAACTAGTCTTTATAAACGGACGGTCAAGCGAATATACACCGCTTGCAAGGAAATCAGCGAGAACGTTGTTATCGTTCGAAGCGCACACGAGTCTGCCTACGGGAACGCCCATCATCTTGGCGTAATAAGCGGCAAGGATATTGCCGAAATTACCCGTTGGTACGCAGAAATCCACTTCTTCGCCGTACTCAATACGGTTCGCGCCCAGAATATCAACGTAAGCCGAAACGTAGTAAGCGACCTGAGGAGCAAGTCTGCCAAGATTGATAGAGTTTGCGCCCGTCATTTTGCAACCGATAGAAGCGAGTTTCTTTTTCAGGTCTTCGTCGCCGAAAGCCTTTTTAACCGCCGTCTGCGCGTCGTCAAAATTGCCCTTTACCGCAACGACCTTGACGTTATCGCCAAGCGTGGTTACCATTTGTTTTTTCTGCGCGTTGGAAACTCCGCCGTCGGGGTAAAATACGATTACGCCCGTACCCTCTACGCCCGAAAAACCTTCGAGCGCAGCCTTACCCGTGTCACCGCTGGTTGCAACAGGAATAAGACAGGTTTCGCTCTGACCGACTTTTTTCTTCAACGCCGTCATAAGCAACGGGAGTACGGAAAGAGCCATATCCTTGAACGCGTGAGTTTTGCCGTGCCAAAGTTCAAGAACGTAAAGCCCGTCGTCGAGTTTTACTTCAGGCGCGGGATCGCCGTCAAAGGTGGCGTACGCTCTCGTCGTAACGTCGAGAAGTTCGTCGTAAGTGAGTTCGTCAAAGAACTTGCTCATAACGAGCGCGGAGCGTTCGGGATAATCCATCTCGGTCATCTTTTCCAATTCTTCCCGCGTTATCTGAGAAAACGTCTGCGGTACGAAAAGTCCGCCGTCGGGAGCAAGTCCGGTCAGAACGGCTTCCGAACCGCTTACTATTAAGTTGTTGTTTCTTGTTGATACGTATTTCATTTCATCCTGCGTGCCCGTCGCCAAAAAAATGCGAACGCGCTTAAAGGTATTTTTTCATATATTTGAAGGGCTTATCGCAAGTCACCGTCGTAATAATCTGAACGTCGTTTTTATCCGCTATGTTTTCAAGAGCGATAAAAAACTCTTCAAGATACTCAGCCTGTACGTCAAGTATGCGCGCAAGTCCGTCGATATAAAGGGCGGTTATGTCTCTGTTCCCCGCCAGCAATCCGTCAATAAATCCCAGGAAATATTTTTCGTTTACGCCGTCTCCTGCGAGTTCTTTTATATTGACGAATCTTATTGACGTTTTTACCGCGCGGGATATACTTCCCGTGTCCGTAACGAAAACAATATTACCCTTGCTTATCTCAGATGCTTCGTTTGCCTTTTCGATAATCCTACTGGTCTTTCCACAACCTCTCGGCCCTGAAATTATTTTAATCATACATCCCCTCTCCTTTTAATTATTGTTCCCTGCTTTAAGTATATTCTCTTATTCTTAAATCTGCATTAAAATCAAAGCGCAGATAAGAATTCGTAAATTCTTTTTAAGCCTTTCTTTATGTCGTCTTCGCTGATTGCGTAAGAAAGACGGATATATTTCGGCGCGCCAAAAGCAGTTCCGTCCACTACGGAAACGAGCGATTTTTCGAGCAGAAGTCGACAAAAGTCGGAAGCGTCTTTTATTATTTCTCCGTCCACGCTCTTACCGAATGCGCCTGACACGTCTACCATAATATAGAACGCGCCCTTAGGCTCGTTTGCCCTTGCGTGCGGTAGATTTTGAGCAAGTGATATTATGAGTTTTCTGCGCGCATCGAAGGTCTTTTGCATTTCGGACAAAAATTCTTCGCCACGGGCATCGGAAAGCGCGACCGTAGACGCGTATTGCGCGATAGAATTGGCGTTGGAGGTCGTATGGCTCTGAATTGAACTCATAGCTTTCGCTACCGTGGGATTGGAAGCGGAATAACCCATTCGCCATCCCGTCATAGAGTACGTTTTGCTGAGCCCTGAACAGATTATAGTGCGCTCTTTCATTTCTTCGCTTATAGACGCTATGGAGAAAAAGGGCGTGCCATAAACGAGTTTTTCATAAATCTCGTCACTAATAACGTATACGTCGTGTTTCAATAAAACGTCAGCGAGAGCGCGTATTTCAGCCTCGGTATAAACCGTTCCCGTAGGATTGGAAGGATTTGTAAGCACGAACGCTTTGGTCTTGGGCGTGATAGCCGACGAAAGCGCTTCGGGGGTGATCTTGAAATCCGTCGAAGCATCAGTATCGAGATATACGCAAACGCCTCCCGACATACGGATAAGTTCGGGATACGTCAACCAATAAGGCGCGGGCAGAATTACTTCGTCGCCGTCGTTGATTATCGCTTCGAAAGCGTTTCTGAGCGACTGCTTTCCTCCGTTTGTGACTACTATACAGTCGGGAGTATATTCAAGACCGTTGTCACGGGCGAACTTGTCGCAAATCGCCTGACGAAGTTCAAGCGTGCCTGCTACGGGCGTATATTTGGTCATGCCCTTGTCCAGCGCGACTTTCGCGGATTCTATGATATAATCGGGCGTATTAAAATCGGGCTCGCCTGCACCAAACGATACGACGTCCAAGCCCTGCGCTTTCATTGCTTTTGCTTTTGCTGTTATTGCCAGAGTGAGAGAGGGTGAAATGTTTTTTGCTCTCGTTGAAATCTCCATGTCTGAAATCTGTCTCCTTAACTTTTGCTCTCTTTCCCCGTTACATAATAGCACATATGGGCTGTAAAAATCAAGCAATAAAACGCTCGGATATAAGAAAAGAGTGTCCGAAGACACTCTTTCTCTATTTCTTTGCTCTCATCAGAAGAAGAAAGGTCTGATGTTCAACGCTACGCAGATGATATCGATTACCCAGCCGATACCAAGTCCGTAGAAAATCCATAAGAAGCCAAGTATTATTTTAAGAATACTCTTTTCCATAATTCCGTCAACGAAACGACAAATGCCGTATACTACGTCAAGAAATATCGCAAGAAGAAGTTTTGCGATCCAGGGTAAGCCCCATATTGCGTCTGCAAGTCCTTTTGATTTTGCCATTGTTCCCTCCAATATTTTTAAGTTTTTGTCTTAATAATATTGTATCACAAACGCTCGGTATTTTCAACCCCTTTTTGAAAATTTTTACATTAAAATTTTATTAGAAAAATTTATTTCGGGCAGTTTCGACAACGAGAAAAATCACTTCTTACTTTTTATTATCAATACGTTTACGTCGGCGGGCGTAACGCCGGGGATTCGGCTTGCTTGTCCGACAGTAAGTGGCTTTATGCGATTGAGTTTTTCTCGCGCTTCTATGCGCAGGCCGTGCATTTGCATATAATCGGTATTGATGTCAAGTGGCATATCTTCCACTCTCGCCGATTCCCTTCTAACTTTTTCCTGCCTGTCAAGGTATCCCGAATATCTTACGTCGGTAAAGAACTCCGCTTGCTCAAACGGTGAAAGAAAATCAAGCACGTCCCAATGCCGTGAAAGGAGCGCAGGCGTTATTTCAGGGCGTTTGACGAGCGCGCCAAGTGACGCTCCCGAAAGGGGCAACGGAGCGTTGAGTTCTCCGAAAATGCCGAGCAGAGCGGTGCGTGGAGCGTTCACACCGAGCAAACTTTCCGCTTTTTTCAAGTTCGCCTTTTTCTTTTTCAGCAGGTTCATACGCTTTTTGCTTACGAGTCCTGCCTTATAGCCTTCTTCGGTAAGGCGTATATCTGCATTATCCTGTCTTAAACAAAGTCGGTACTCAGCGCGAGAAGTCATCATACGGTAAGGCTCGTCCGTACCTATCGTGACGAGATCGTCTATCATTACGCCTATATAAGAATTATCACGGCGGAGAACAAGAGGCGGTTTGCCGTCAAGCGCGAGCGAGGCGTTCAGTCCTGCCACCAAACCTTGCGCGCCTGCTTCTTCATAACCCGACGTGCCGTTAACCTGCCCTGCGAAATACAAACCCTTAATGCCCTTGTATTCAAGCGTAGGCAGAAGATCGAGCGAGTTTATGCAGTCGTATTCGATAGCGTACGCATCACGCATAATGTGGACGTTTTCAAACCCTTCGATAGTTCGGTACATTTCAATTTGCACGGAAGCGGGAAGCCCTGTGGAAATACCCTGAACGTACATTTCTTTAGTGCCGTCGCCTTCGGGCTCAAGGAAGAAGGAGTGGCGCGTTTTGTCGGGAAATTTGACGATTTTATCTTCTATACTCGGGCAGTATCTAGGTCCCGCCCCTTTTATCATACCGTTATACTTGGGCGCAAGATGAAGATTGTTTCTTATTACGTCGTGAGTGCGCTCGTTGGTGTAACCGAGATAACACAGTTCTTTGGTGGCTTTTACGCCCTTACTGAGCGCAGAAAAGGAATATAAGCCTTCTTCGCCGTGCTGAATAGCGAGTTTGGATATATCCACGCTGTCTTTATGTACGCGGGCGGGCGTACCCGTTTTGAATCTACGAATCTCGATGCCAAGGTCAAGCAGGCTTTGCGTAAGATAAGTCGCTCTCGGAAAGCCTGCCGGGCCTTGCGGAAGCACGACGTCGCCCACGATTATGTCCGAGCCGAGATAAACGCCCGAGCAAACGATAACGGCAGGAGCGTAATATGTCAAACCCATAACCGTTTCCACTCCCGTCACCTTTCCGTCCTGAACGATAAGGTGTTTTGCTTCACCCTGTCGGAGCGTAACGAGTTTTTCGTTTTCCAGCACGCTTTTCATATACGCGTGGTATTTATACTTATCAATCTGAGCGCGAAGGCTCTGCACGGCAGGACCTTTGGAAGCGTTAAGCATACGCAGACTGGTCAGACATTTATCAGCCGCTACGCCCATTTCTCCGCCCAAAGCGTCAATTTCACGAACGAGATGACCTTTTGCAGTACCGCCGATGGACGGATTGCATGCCAACCAGCCGATATTATCAAGAGAAACGGACAACACCAAAGTACGTTTGCCCGTGCGCGCGAGAGCCAGCCCTGCCTCTATTCCGGCATGACCTGCTCCGATAACTATTCCGTCAAAATTGTAATCACCGTTCATAGCCAATAATATACCACATTACTCCGCATTTTGCAAATGCTTAAACGGTTTTTTGCGTTTTTTAATGCATTCGTTTATCGGGAGTACGTCGCGCATTGCTTGACAGAAATAACGTCATTTATTATAATATAAAAAATCGTCCGACAGGATACGAAAAAGGAAGGCTTTATGGCAGAAAACGTAAAAGCAGTTATCCGTTTGGATAACGGAAAGAATATCAATCTTATATTGGACGGCGCATCCGCGCCCATAACCGTCAAGAATTTCGTAAATCTTTGCGAAAAGAAATTTTATGACGGACTTATTTTTCACAGAGTTATACCCGATTTTATGATTCAGGGTGGCGGTTTCGCTGACAGAAAGGGCGCTCTTGCAGAAAAAAGAGGTGAGAAGCCTATCGTAGGCGAGTTCCTTATGAACGGCGTTCGCAATCCCATCCACCACGCGCCCGGCGTTATTTCTATGGCGAGAACGAACAATCCCAACAGCGCGACTTCACAGTTCTTTATCTGCGTTGCGGATTGCGGTTATCTTGACGGTCAATACGCAGGCTTTGGCAAAGTTGCAGACGAAGAATCGCTTAAAGTCGCTTTGGAAATTTCCACCCAGCCTACGCGCTCGGTTGGATATTACGACGACGTACCCGTAACACCCATAATAATTAAAACGATTGAAATCGTTGATGAGAATTAATTTCAGACCATTTTTAATAATTTTTATAATCACGGCGATTGGCGTACTTTTCTCGCTGATCGCCTTTTTCGCATTGCCCTGCGGTATTGCATTGCTCGTTTGCCTTGCAGTATTATTGATCTTCAGCGTGGTATATTTTGCGGTCAAATCAAGTAAACTCGTCGCTCTGACTCTCGGTATCGCGCTCGTCCTCACCGCCCTTTGTTCCGCGCATTTTCTTATCGTGGCGTTTGCAGACGTAAAAGTCGCTGAGGACGAAACCTATTACGTCACGGGCAGAGTGACCGAGCATTATTCTTATGACGACGGCGTGTTTTTCGCCACTCTCGATAATCTCGTGATAAACGGCGAAAAAGCAGACGGCAACTTAAACCTTACTATAAATAAAGCGGATGAAAAATATGATGAGATCGTTTGCGGTTATACTCTCAATCTTCCCCTTTCCCTTTATCCCGTACGCGCTATTGATGGCGGAATAAACGCTTCCGCCGTTCGCTCATCCCTTAAATACCGCGCGTATGCGAACGCAGATGAAGTGGACGTTATTGAAATGGGAGAAGCCCGACCGCTTGAAAGCGTAAGGCTGGGGCTGAGAGAACACCTCTTAGACGTTCTTGGCAACGACGTCGGGAGCGTAACGTACGGTATGATCGCAGGCGACAGGTTTTTGCTGGGCGACGAAATATCCGAGTCCTTCTCTTCGGCAGGTATCGGGCATATTCTTGCCGTAAGCGGTTTGCACGTCGGGCTTATTGCTCTGCTTATGACGAAACTGCTCAGCCGTCTACCTCTGCCCAAAAACCTGACGAGATTGTTTATGACGTCTCTTTTGCTACTTTACGTTATTTTTACGGGCGGAAGTCCGAGCGCAATAAGAGCGTTCGTGATGTGCGCCGTTTCTATATGGGCGGAAGTGTTCGGACGGTATGACGGACTAAATTCGCTTGCGCTAGCAGGAGTAGTCTGTCTATGCGCATCGCCCTATTATTTATTCGAGTGCGGATTTTTGATGTCGCTTGGCGCAACGCTGTCCATTATTTGTCTAACAAAGCCCGTATCTGCTTTCTTTATGAAAATCCGATTGCCCAAACCCGTATCAAACAGTCTGGGCGTAACGGTATCAGCAGGAGTGGGAGTATTTCCATTGACGGCGCTGTTTTTCCACCGCTTATATATCTATTCTCTGCCCGTAAACGCCGTGATGATGAGCGTACTTAGCGGACTGTTCTCTCTTACCGTTCTCACACTACCCTTTTCTTTCTTCTTCGCTCTGCCCTTGCAAGGCGTGGGAATACTTACGCAAGGGGTGATCGAACTGACGAAAATCGTAGGAGCGTTGCCTTTTGCCCAAACCGTACTGCACGTGGGCGTGGGAGTAATCGGCATGCTTTTCATAATATTCTTTATCAGCGAGTACGTTATGATAAAGAAAAAATGGTTATTTAATATCCTGGCGGTATGCTTGGCAGTAGGGCTTTTTGCAATATCGGGCAACGAATTACGCCCGACAAACTCCCTTATCGCCGTGGGTGGCGCGGATGCGCTCACAGTAATAACGACGGAGAGCGAAGCCTATCTTTTCGGACGGTTCGGGGATTGCGATTCGGTTATCAATTCGCTGGACAGAGCGAGAATTGGTAGCGGTATGATAGCCTACGTTACCTCGCTCGACGAAAACTCTGCGCGTACGCTGAGCGAACTGCATAAACTCAGGCGGATAAAGGAAGTCCGTTTCGCAAGCGATACCAACGCAAACGGACTGAAATTGCTTCTGGATGCAGGCGTAAAAGTCACCGAAGTAGTCTACGGTGACGAGATCGTGGACGTAGCAATCATAAAGGGCAAAAAGCAAGGCTGGATATACTCCGCGCAAGGCAGACGGGCGTACGTCACAGACGGAAGCGTGTGGTCGGGCGTGGAAAACGCCGTGGACGTGCTTCGCCTTCAAGGCGCGACAGACGTACCAGAAAATAAAATCTTTGTGACCGCCTACGACAGCGACGGCTGTTTTAGATCGGATTATTACACCACTTACGTTTATGATTT
>JAFXKH010000061.1 GCA_017531795.1 Clostridia bacterium | reverse complement strand
TCATCCAATAGATGCTCGTGAAAAAGATTGAAAAGCAAATAAGACTTTCCACAACGCCTGACACCCGTTACGACCTTAATAAGTCCGTTGCCTTTTTTGTTTATGAGTCTGTTCAAATAACTCTGTCGTTTGATTTGCATAAAAACCTCGTACTAAAAAAAGAATATTTCTACTTTTTTTCGTAATATAATTGTACTGTGATTTTCTCTATATGTCAATAGATTTTAGGGAATTTATTGAAAATAAATTAGAACAACTATAAAAATACCGCCTTCAAATCGAAAGCGGTATTTATGATATTAAGATTAAGCCTAAAGCCATACTTGCCATGCAAAAGTTTCCTATTATACGCCTTATATCAACGGGATTTCGAAGAAGAAATTACTTCCCTTGCCTTTCTCGCTTGCCACGCCGTAGACAGCGCCGTGCATATCGAGTATGGATTTAACGATAGAGAGTCCGAGACCGCTACCGACCACTCTGCGCTTATCCTGAGCAAGGCGGTAATACTTATCCCACACGGCGCGCATTTCGTCCTCAGTCATACCCTTACCGCTGTCGATAATTTCCACGCGGGCGACGTTCTTTTTGCGATACGCCTTGACGAGTACGGTCTTATCCTCGCCCGTATAGTTCATCGCGTTGCCGATAAGGTTATAAAGCACCCTGTCAAGTTTATCGCCGTCAGCGTAAATGACCATACCCTCCTGCACGTCAGTAACGAAAGTATACCCTTTCGTTTCTTCCATAATGCGGAATTTACCCACGGTTGCGAGCAGTTTGAGCGACAGTTCGACCTCGCTCGGCGCAAGTTCAATAACTCCGCTTTCCAGCTTGCTGAGTTCGACCACTTCGTTTATAAGCGAAGTAAGGCGGTTGGTTTCGTCAATAATGACCTGCGCTTGACGGGAGCATTTTTCCTTGTTTCCGCCCGAAATATCCCGAATCATTTCCGAGTACGCTCTTATCATCGTAAGCGGAGTTTTCATATCGTGCGACACGTTAGCGAGCAGGTCGCGACGAAACTTGTTGTTATTTTCCACGTCTTCAAAGGCTTTGTTAAACGCCGTTGACAGTTCGTTGATCTCGGCAAGCGGAGTTTTGGTATCCAACGGCTCTCTGTTGCCGTTTCGGGAGTTATCCATAACCTTAACCGTCAGATCACGCATAGGACGGGCAGCAAAGCCCGCGCCCATATACGCGACGAAGACGCTGATTACGACGCAGACCGCGGTAATTATCGAAAGTTGACCTGCAATCGTATCCCTTGCCCGACCAAACGACGGCAACGCCATCGACATATAGAAGTACGTTTCCTTGCCCGACAGATTGGTGCGAAAACCGTAAATGACCATATTCGCAGAGGACAGTTCGTCCGTTCCCGCAACGAAACTCTCATTATATTCGGGGAGTTTTGTAAGATAAAAATCGAGCAGTTCGCCATCCAGTCCGCCCGTAATAACGCCGACGTTGGGCGTAGCAGCATGCTCTACCGTCGTAGTACCCTTCTCGTTAATCGTGAAAACGACGATATTTACGCCGTGGTCGTTGGCGTAGCCCGTTATATAAGATTGGAGCAATCCCTCGTCATTATCCGCCTGTTTGACATACTCCCGAGAGAACTCGTCCCCCATCGCAAGCAATTCGCTTTCCTGCAAGGATACGTAGACGGTGGAATAAAAAATAAGTTCGTAAATCCACACGATTGCAAGCATAGCGATAGTCATAAAAACAAAAGTCAGCCAAAGATTAAATCTTATGGAGCGAAAACGCGGAAAACGGTGATAACGACCGATTACAGGCTCTTTGATCGCCTCTTTTTTTTCAGGCGAAAAGACAAGCTCGTGTATGCCACACGGCTTGTCCTCGTTTGATATTACCTGATTTTTGCTTTCGTTTGACATATTTTGAAAATTTCGTTAAAGTACGATTTTATATCCTACACCGCGCAAAGTAAGAATTTTATCGCGGTACGGGCCAAGATTGGAACGGAGCATTTTTATATGCGTATCCACCGTTCTGTCCTCACCGAAATAATCATAACCCCACACGTCCGTGATAAGTTGTTCTCTCGGCACGGCGACTCCTTCGTTCTTTACGAGATAAAAGAGCAAATCGTACTCACGGGGAGTAAGAAGTACCTTCTTCCCGTCCACGGTGACGTTTCTTCCCACCATATCAATTTCCAGTCCGTCGGACACGATTTTCTTATGCGCTCCTCCGCGACGAAGCACGGCGTTAATGCGAGCAACGACTTCCTTGGGAGAGAAAGGCTTTGTCACGTAATCGTCTATGCCTATTTCAAACCCGAATAATTTATCATATTCTTCCGAGCGCGCGCTGAGCATAAGCACGGGAACGTCCTGATCCTTCTTAATCTCTTTAACGGCTGAATATCCGTCTAATTTAGGCATCATAATATCCATTACGATAAGATCGTAATCGCCTACCTTTGCCTGTTTAATCGCTTCCATACCGTCTGAGGCTTCACCTACTTCAAAGCCTTCCAGTTCCAAATATTCACGAAGAACTTCTCTGATTCCCTGTTCATCGTCAACTACGAGTATTTTCGACATTTTGCACCTCTTACGTATTATAATAATGTTTCAACGGCGGTTACTAAATAACCCACCGCCAAGGCGTAAACTATCATACCCACGAGTATGAAAAAGTTTTTTTTCAGGTTTTTATTTTCTTTGAAAAGCACGGCGACTCCCAAACCTGCGTTTACGGCAAGCCCAGCCACTCCTGAGCCGAGAGTCAGCGCGCCTGAAATATACATTTCGGTTATTATTACGCTGGACGCGCAGTTGGGAATAAGTCCGATTGCGACTGCGAGCAAAGGCTGTAAGAACACGCCTTGGCTCATAAAAATTACGAATTTTTCTTCGCCACCGCTTACGAATATTATCGTTTCGAGCATAAAGTTCACCGCGAAAACGAACAGCGTTATTATTCCCGTATGAATAAGCGGATGCTTGAAATATTTTGCAAAAACGCTTCTGTTTTCATCGCTTTCGCCTACGTGGTGACCGCAACAACCGTGCGCGTGCGTTACGACTACTTCTTCGCTCACCTTTCCGTCACTCTCGCTTACCGCTTTTTCTCGTCTGCGAAAGAAAATATCGAGAGCGTAACCGAGCGCAAGCGCCATCGCTACTTTTATCCCGACAAGCAGTAATAATTTCACTATCGCCGTAACGTCGGCAACGGCGTGACCTATAAAAATAGGCAATGCTTCGTCACTCGTCGCTATAAACGTGGCGATAAGCGTTCCGACGGAAATATACTTTTTCGAGTACAACTCGCTTGCAACGACAGAAAAGCCACACTGTGGAAGCAGAGCGACTCCCGTTCCGATAAGCGGAGCAAATCCGCCACGGAGCAAACGGCTGTTTTTCAGTCCGTCAAGTTTCTTTGCCTCAAACAGCCCGATAAGCATATGCACAGCAAAGAGAAAAGGCAGGAGTAGCGCCGTATGTTTTAGAGCATGTAAGAGAACTTCTAACATTTATCCTTTTCTATTTTATTATAATCCCCCCGAACTTGTCAAGTTATTTTTTCAAATTCTTTTTTTAACGTATATTGTTTTTGCCTGAATTGCCATTATTTTGTAAAAAAAGCACAGATTTTCTTTATTACGAGCAAAGGGACGGAAAATAATATAAGAAAATAAAACCCCTTAAAATATTTTGAATTTTTCTTTCATTATGATATAATTATTTTAATAATCCTTTAACCTACGTTGTATATTATATAATCGATCTAATGGATATAATATTAAGAAGGTGATTTATGAAAAAAACTCAACATAAAATTATATCAACTGCGCTTGCGCTTTTATTGACCTTCGTACTACTGCTCACGGCTTTGTGCGGATGCCGTTTGTATTCGCGCAAGACTTTTGATTATAATGAAATAGTATATACGCGTCCCAACGTGAATAATATAAAAACCGCGCTTCAAAGGGCGGCGGCGGAAGCAAAATCAAACGATCTTTACTCCGTCAACAAAGCGGTAAACTCAGCAATGACTGCTCTTAATGACTTTGTCGGAGATTATTACTACGTTAACATTGAGTACAATAAAGACAAACGGGCTTACGCTGACGAATTCTCTTGGATGACTACCGCTTACAACGAGCTAATGAACGAATACTACGCAATGATGTACGCTTATTTACAAAGCGATTTTGCGGATGCTTTATTTGCGGGTTGGAGCGAAGCGGACATTGCGTATATTGAAAGCCGTAACCAGTCTGCTTCACCCGAATATACCGCGCTTGTAAATGAAATCAGCGCGCTTCAACAAGAATACGCTTTGTTGGAATATTCGGAGATGACGGCGGAGTACGTTTACGCCGTTGAAGATATTATCGTTGCGCTTGCCAAGAAGTTGAACGCGCAGGCGATAATGGACGGCTATGATAGCTATAAAGAAAAAGCGTATGCCTTGAAATACGGCAGAGCGTACACGCCCCAGCAGGCAAAATCACTCCGCAATAGCGTAAAAACGCATATCGCTCCGATCATAAACGACCTTTACGATTATGAAACGCTTCGCGCCCAGGCTGACCTTATAGCCACTCAACGCGAGCAGGGCAGAAGCGGTTATTCTTCCGCCGGGGGAAGTACGAGAGCAGTAAATTATGACGATTCGCATATAAGGTACGCTCTTGACAACGGCATAATAAAAGCGCTCGCAAACGAAGTCAGTCCTTTTGCAGGCGAAGCATACGATTATTTGATGGAGTGCAATCTCTATAATCTTTCCGATCCCGTGGCTTATCCCAATCGTTCGGGAAGTTCGTTCGCTGCTTTCCTTCCCAAACAACAAGCGCCGTATATGATAGTCAATTGCGATGGCTCGCCGTTGGATATTAGCACCTTCGTGCACGAGTTCGGGCATTATACTTCATTTTATAAACACGGCTCGCAAGGCGGATCCGACCTTGACGTAGCAGAGATACACTCGCAAGGCTTGGAAGCGCTTTTCGCGGACTATTGGCGCAGAATGTATCTGCCTGACGTTGCAGATGCTATAATCGAAGATTGGCTCTTCACTACTGCCTTTAATGCAATAACTTTGGGTTGCCTTTTTGACGAATTTCTGGACGAGATTTTCACCAACCCCTCTGCATACGCTCAGGACGGTCAGGTAACCGCGCTCTTTGATCGAAAACTTGAGGAGTATAACGCCGACGAATACTTTGATATTTTATCGGATATAAACGGTATGGACTACTCCTATTGGTGGGCTTCCGTTTCGCACAATATAGACTCGCCTTTCTATTATATCAGTTACGCAATGAGCGCAATCCCCGCCCTGACCATTTACGAGGACAGCGCGACCGACCGCGCAGTAGCGATTAGGGAATATAACGTCGTGGTTGCGTACGGTGACGGCGCGTATACCTTTGAAGAAGTCCTCCAAATAGCAGGTATTGCTTCACCGTTCAACGACTCGACTATCCGCACTCTGGCACAGTTCCTCAAAAATCAATAAGCGATTTGTTTCGACATAAAATTTATTGAATTAATTTTGCGCAAATAGTAAACGTGGACAGACGTATGTCCACGTTTCTTTGTTATAATGTACTCGAACATATATTCTAATAAGGAGGTGTTACGGCTATGAAAAAATATATATCGACGATATTCAAGGGCATGCCCTACGTTTACGGTATTTCAGCAAAGATAGACGAAGCCATGGAGAGCCTATCGCTCAACTTCCACGCGGATACCAAAACGGCAATAGAAACTATGATAAAAATGGTGGACGTAAAGCGACAACTAGTAGACGTTGCGACGGCGTACGAAGAAATGATAAACTGTCTGACCGACGATGAATCAGAAGCGCTAGATGGCAGATATAACGGCGTAAGCGACGGCATAATCGCAAATACGCTGGGCGTGAGCAGAAATACCGTTATTGCGCTCCGCCACTCCGCTCTCGTCAAATGCGCGGTCACGCTTGAACGCTTGAAAAAGACGGGAGTTGACGTTTCAAAAGCAACGGATGCGCTCGCTCTGCTCTCCACCGCCATTGAAAGCAATAAAAAACGAAGAAAAAACTAGGTACACACAACCCCACCACGTCATCCTGAGCGATAACACTCAACTCCCCCACCCCGTCATCCTGAGCGAAACGAAGTGAAGTCGAAGGATCTCATTGCAGGACAAATAAGAAGAAACGTTTTATATTCTATCCAAACAAGATTTTTCGACTACGCTATCGCTCCGCTCAAAATGACGGAAGCGTAGTGAAAGAAATTGCCATAAAGGCTCCCTTGTGTAAAGGGAGCTGTCAGCGAAGCTGACTGAGGGATTGCCTTTATGAGTAAAAACTGATTTTTACAATCACTCTGTAATTTTTTACAATCCCTCCGGCACGGCTAACGCCGAGCCACCTCCCTTTGCACAAGGGAGGCTTTCAAGCGAGCGTAATACACTCGTATATCTCCCAATATAATATCCCCAGCGATCAGAAGCGATTATGGAATAGAAAAAGCCCTTGCGCACAAACGCAAGGGCTTTTTTCTTTTATGGGATAAGATTTCAAAGAACTATTGCTTTGAAGAATTGATAATGTGGTTTACATAAGGGGCACGTAACGTTCGGCAAGATATGCAATCATTTCCCAAGTTATCATACCCTTTCCGATTGCCACTTTCAAGTACGCGCCGTTGAAAGCGTAGAACGCATCTTCGGGTATAAGTCCGCCAAAGTCTTCGTAAGAGAACAGACCGTGCTCGGCAATATCTTCCGCCATCAGTTCGCTGTCATACGACATTGTTTGCACGTCAACGGCGAAGATATTGAATAAACCGTCTATACCGCCCGGCATTGAGAGCATACCGTCAACGTAATAACATAAGTGTTCAAAGGTTACCGGTGAATACGCTACGGTCACTTTTCTTTCGATAACCACTCTGTCTAACGTTACGGTTTCCCACGTACCCTGTTCCAAATCGCCTTGCTTAATGAAGGTATGACCAACGAACGAATTCGCATTATCACTATCAATATATACGTACTCGCCCAAGCCTACGTCAAAGAATCCGTGTTCGTAAATCACTTCCACGTCCGTGCCGTCAGAGAAATACAAGTGTATAATTTCGTATTCAGTCTCTGCATCAACGTCAACGAATACTATCTTCGCGGTGTCGTAACTGCCCGTGAGCAAGTTCCAAACGAGAAGTTCTTCTTCACCCGTCAAGTCCTCCACCGCCTTTTGCGTACCGTCAGCAAGAGTGATTATCGTTCCTTTCGCCACGCAACTACCGCCTGACGTACTTGACGCGTTAAACGTAATATCACCCGTTATGATAACGCTGGTTGCCGTAAGCCCGGTCGTACTTCCCATAGAGTACGAGAAGGTTTTACTGCTACTTCCGTCATAACTTACCGCAAAGGTAAGCGAAGTACCTGGTTTATACCAATAATTCTCTTTGGCATTTACGGAAACCTCGTTTATCTTTACCGTAGCCGAAGACATAGTGCCTGTTACGAAATATTTCGTACCCCAAACGGCGGTTATAGTAACATCGCTCTGAATTGTAATTGCGCCGTCTGTAATCGTACCCGTTCCGCCAATCGACCACTCTTTGAAATAATTATCTTCCGACGTGTTGTTATCCCAACCCGTTGCATCGGGTAAGGTATGTGACTGACCGTCGGCAAGATATACTCTGTTCGTATCAACGGTAAATCCGGGGTTGCCCTCCGAGCCTGCGTTGATAGTAAGAAGGTGTTTATCTTTCCAGATTGCGTACAACGTTACGCTACCGTTTGTAAAACGTTCGTCAGAAAGGGCTGTTACGATATAATTTGCATCTCCGCTTACCGTACTCCAACCTACGAAATACTTCTCATACGTCTTGTCTGCGTTTTTATTGCTGAGATCTACGAGTTCATAATCGGCAATCGCTCCTACAAAGGAAACCGTACTCGGCGCAGAGAAGTCGGAATTGTCGTTTACGTACGATATGGTATACTTATCCGTTCCTACGGGAAGCCATTTGCCATAAAGCGTAAGCGTTCCGTACGTTGACTGCGAGCCGAGTATTGTCGAGCCGTTAAGCATTGACAATCTTGTCGTAAAGGCAGAATCGGTATACCAACCGTCAAAGACGAAATTACCGTAAGTCGGCTCAACAAGAGGTGTAACAGTTTCGATATTAAAGGTGGAAGGGTTTCCGTTAACGAGTACGTCGCTTCCGCTCGGCGTAATTAGACTGTCGTCAATTTCATAAACGATATTATATTCAATGGGCAACCACTTTGCATAAAGAGTCGTATCACCGAACGCTCTCTGTCCAGTTGCCGTATAGTTAAGCGCATTATCCAGATACCAGCCACCAAACGTATAATGGTTTCTTGTCGGAGTAGGCAAGTTAGTCAACTCATAGCCACTCGTATCAGATACTGTTGCCGTTGTTGCCGTCACGGCAGAGCCACCGTTTGTTTCATACGAAATCTTGAAGGTCGCGCCGTACCACTTGCCCGCTATTGAGTCAAGAGCCTTGGAGTAATAAGTTCCTACCCCGCCCGTCATAATAAAGTCATCGCCGTAGTAAAGTTCCAGCGTTTTGGTTATCGTATGTTTGGACTTTACGCTGGCGAGAGGAAATTCTCGTTTTACCTCGTGTGGTTCATACGCGGTAATGGTAGCAGACTTCGTTACCGTTAGTTCTGCGCCGTCCGCTTCCGAATAAACCTTTCCTGCAAGATAGTCTGCCGTCACTTTGCCGTTTATAATAAACTTGGCAGGAGCATGCCCTTTGGGATAGCGGGTTACATCTGATCTGCTTCCGGTAGCACCAATAGATATTGCCTCAAATTCAAACGTTTCGTGAATTATCATACTGCCCAAGTCAAGAGTTGCATCTTCTCCTACCGTGAACACTGCGCCGGGTAAAAGTTTGTACAGCAAAGGCATGGAGTACGCTCCGTCAAGCAACGTAATGTGATAACGCCAGCTTAAAGGGAAATATACTTCTTCTGTTGAAACGGTTACTCCTGCAACACCTAATGTCATTTTATTATTTGTTGCCCCACCATAGAATTTTACTTCACAGTATGCAGTGGTTTCTGCCAGATTGCTGTTGTAGTTTTCTATCGTCGTGTTATATTTTGCCACGATTTTACTGCCTGGCTCAGTAAGCGCAATAAACGGTGTGCCCGTACTTGAAATAAACTTAATCGTAGACGCATTTTGTTTATTGTCTGCGTACATATTTGCGTATGCGTTTAACGTTCCGCCATAATTCACGGTCAATTCGGAAGTTAAGTTTCTTATTTCAAATTGATTGAACGGCGACATATTTTCTTTTGCCAAATACGTTCCCGATATAAACGTACCGCCTTTATGGTCGTAAACAACGAAAGGCGTTTCCAACGTACCGCCGTTATTGACGGTTATCGTCGAGCCGTTTTTGAGCGAAGATTCAAGAATATAACCGTAACTCTTGACCGTGCCGTTCACGATAAGCGAACTATTGTCGTTCATTATTATTTCCGCATACGCGCCACCAGTGTGTCCGGCGTAACGCCCACCACCGTTACCGCCGTGAAGAACTCCGGCAATAACAAGCGTTCCATCAGCGCTAACGGTAATCGTTTTTCCACTTGCCAAAGTAACGCTTAATTGCTTTGACAAGTTTGCAAAGCCGTCGTCTCCAGATAAAGTTGCCGTTGTATTCGTATTATACGTCGGAGCAGTTGCAGTACCGCCGTAAGGAAGAATAAGCGTTATACCTGCTTTGATTTCTACGTCCTTTTCAATCACGACTTTGCCCGAAATGTCGGGAATAACGATAATGTTTCCGTTAACAACGTTTTCCAAAGCGTTTTCTATCGTGCCGTAATAGGTTGAAGTAGAATTTGCGTAAGCCACCGCTTTAAGGCTAATGTTTACGGTTATGGTGTTGGTCTTATAATTCGCAGTATCGCTTGGAGTAAACGTAAGCGAAAGCGAACTGCTTGCGCCCTGCGACGAACTGTCGAAGGTCAGGTCCTTATATTCCCACGTTCCTACTACGGAGTTACCCAACCACTTTGCGGTGGGCGCGGTAACGTAATCGGAAGCAAGGTTTACCTGATTTTCATAATGCGTTCCGCTATACGTGGGCGCAGTCAATACGGGCGTAGCCTTTTCAATCCGGAAAGTAACCGCGCTCGTCATCGCGCTCGTATAATTGCTCGTTTCGAGTACGTACGCCTTGACGTAATACGTACCTGCGCTCGTAGGAACGGCAGAAGTGAACTCACCGTCCGCGCTTGTCGAGTATACGAACATAATATCGTCCGCGCTTAAGTTGGTATTTACCGACGGAGATTTCGGATTTTCGCCGTACGTCCAGTTTTCAATAGCAAGGGAGTTGATATACGTTTCCGTCTTGGTAATAGTATACGTGTACGTCTTGTTTGCCGTACTTCCGTCGTTCCAAACGTAGTTGGTTGAGTCGTTAAGCGCAAGCGTTACGGTATAACTTCCCGCGTCTACCCCGGGTTCAGTCACCGCCGGAGTCGCCGTTATGGTCACGATATAACCGTCTTTCGCGCCTGCCGTAACGGGCAGTCTGTACGAACCGTTATAGCCGTAAGAAGAGTTGCTGAGCGTAGGCGCAGTCACGACGTAAGGCGTTATTGTGAAGTCCGCCGTCTTTTCCGCGCCAACGTAGTCGGCGCTATCGGCTACCGTCGCTTTTACCGTATACTCGCCTGCCGTAGTCGGCTTGGTTGAAGTGTAATTGCCCGAGCCTTTTACTGCGTAAGTGAAGGTAGGCGCGCCGTAAGTCGCCGTTGCGGTCGGCTCGCTTGCCACTTCTCCGTACGCCCAACCCGTCATAGTAAGGGTAATGCTGTTCGTCGTTGCTTTGGTTATTGAGTACGAGAGCGTTCTTGCCGTCGTCGTACCGTCCGCCCAGGCGTGGTTGCTGTCCAGAGCCACGCTTACGGTGTACGAGCCTGCGCTTACGCTGTTTGCGTCACCATAGGTCACCACGTAACCTTCTCCCGTCACGGTCGGCTTTTGCACCCCGCCGTTATAGACAGTCGTCGTAAACGAGAGCGTGGGCGCTATCGCCGTCGCTTTGGCTATCGTGAAGGTCGCAGTTGCCGTCGCTCCTGCGTAATTGTCCGTTCCAGCCACCGTCGCTTTTACGAAGTACGTTCCTGCATTTACGGGCAGAGTGGACGTAAACTCACCGTCCGCGCTTGTCGAATAAGTGAATACAGGCGTGCCAAACGTTGCGGTTGCGCTGGGAGTGAGCGGAGCGTTGCCGTACGTCCAGCCCGTAAGGGCAAGACCGCTTATCTTGTTCGTTGCCTGAGTGATCGTATAAGAGAGAGTTTTTACCGCTGTCGTGCCGTCCGACCACTCGTATTTATCCGTGTCGTTAAGCGTGAGCGTTATCGTATACGAGCCCACGTTTACGCTTGTCGTCGGGTACGTTATGGAGTAAAGGTCGCTTGTCGCCACAGTCGGCTTCTGCTCTACTCCCGTGTACGCCTTGGAGTATGAGAGCGTAGGCGCGGTCACTTGCGCTTTGGTAATAACGAAGGTCACTATTCCGCCTGCGCTGTCCCACTTATAGTTGTTCGTATCTTTAAGCGTGAGCGTGCCCGTATAATCACCAACGTTCGTTCCGCTTATAGTAAGAGCGTTATAATACGCGCTTTCACTTATCGTTACTGAAATTTCGCTTCCCGTATAGTCCTTGCTTGATACGGTGGGCGTAGTCACCGTCGCTTTTTCTATGGTAAAGGTTGCAGTTGCCGTCGCGCCTTTATAATTCGTCGTTTCGGCTACGCTTGCTTTGACGATATACGTTCCTGCGTTTGTAGGCGTAGCAGACGTAAACTCACCGTCCGCGCTTGTTGAATAAGTGAAGACAGGCGTGCCAAACGTTGCGGTTGCGCTGGGAGCGTTCGGAGCGTTGCCGTACGTCCAACCCGTAAGGGCAATACCGCTTATGGCGTTATCCGCTTGCGTGATAGTAAATTTAAGTTCAGCGACAGCCCCGTCTTCGCCCGTCCACTCGTAGTTATCCGCATCGGTGAGCGTGATCGTAACAGTATACTCGCCTACGTTTACGCTCGTTGTCGGATAAGCCACGGAGTAAAGTCCGCTTGTTGCCACACTCGGCTTTTGGTCTTTGCCGTTATACGAAACCGAAGTATACGACAATTCGGGAACGCTTATCTTCGCTTTGGCTATCGTAAACTCTGCCGTCGCTTCTGCGCCGTAATAGTTAGTCGTTTCGGCTACGCTTGCTTTAACGATATAAGTTCCTGCGTTTGTAGGCGTAGCGGAAGAATATTCCTGCGAGCCCTTTATCGCGTAAGTGAACGTAGGCGCGCCAAACGTTGCGCTTGCGCTCGGAGCGTTCGGGTTTTCGCCGTACGTCCAGCCCGTAATAGCAAGACCGCTTATGGAGTTTTGCGCCTTGGTGATAGTAAAGGTCAGTTCGCCGTTTGCGCTATCCCACTCATAGTTGCTATCGTCGGTGAGCGAGAGCGTTACGGGATAGTCCCCCACGTTCACTCCGCCTGCGTTAGTCGTTACTGAGTAAAGGTCGCTTATAGGAACGTCTGCTACGAGAGTTGCGCCCGTATATTCCTTGCTTGATACCGTCGGCGTAGTCACCGTCGCTTTTTCTATGGTGAAGTATACTTTATCGCTCGTCACCCTTTCGTAGTTATCCGTGCCCTCTATTACTGCGTATACCGAGTAGTATCCTGCCTGGGTGGGCAGTTCGTAACTCTCGTTATCTCCCAACGATCTCATCATCGTTTCTTTGGTATAAATATAGGTTACGCTCGTCTCAGACACGTACTCGCTGAGCGTAGGAACGGGCGCGCTTGCGTTAGCGTTGTTTACGTCGTACGTCCAGTCGCTCATATCTATCGTCACCGTAGGCGTTGCTTTTTCGATATTATACGTCAGGGTAACGGTGTTTTGCGAGCTGAAAGTCGACCACTCATAATTGTTGATATCAGCGAGCGTAAGCATTACGGAATATGCTCCGACGTTCGTACTGCTTGCGTCCGAGTACGCTACGGAATAAAGCGGACTGCCTGCTATTATAGGAACTTGCGCCCTGCCGTTGTAGTCTACCGTCGTGAAAGGAAGCGCAGGCGCGTTTACTTTCACTTTTGCTATGGTAAAGTTCGCCGTCGCTTCAGCGCCGTAATAGTTGTCCGTTCCGGCT
>JAFXKH010000060.1 GCA_017531795.1 Clostridia bacterium | reverse complement strand
TAGCGGGATCGGGGCCGAGCCCTTCGGGAGAACAAATACAAACGTGCATGCCCACCTTTGCGCAACCAAGCATAAGCGAATTAGCCATATTGAAGCCTTCGCCGAAAAAGGTGAGTTTCAAGCCTTCAAGCGTGCCGAATTTCTCATAAACGGTGAGTATGTCGGCAAGTACCTGGCAGGGATGATAATCGTCAGTCAGACCGTTAATGATAGGGATATTACCCCACTTGGCGAGTTCTTCCAAATCGCTTTGCTTGAAAGTACGAATCATAATGCCGTCGATATTCATACGTTGAAGCACTCTTACCGTATCGCGAATAGGTTCTCCACGACCGAGTTGAATATCATTGGTGGAAAGGAAAAGGGGAACGCCTCCGAGCTGACGTATACCTTGCTCGAAAGATATTCTCGTTCTCGTGGAGGACTTAGCGAAAATCATAGCTAGCGTCTTGTTTTTAAGATACTCGTGAGATTCTTTCGCGTATTGTTTTTCCTTCAAAAGAATAGCGCATTTCAGAATTTCCCACATTTCTTCAGTGGTATAATCTTTAAGCGACAGCATGTGTTTGTTGTTGATTTTCCCCGTAGGTTTGTATTCATTAAAAGTCATATCGTCCTCCATTAAATATTTATGCCCGAAAGTATCATTTCGAGTTTATCCGTCATACCGTCAATTTCCGCCCTCGTAATGACGTAGGGTGGAGCGAATCTCAGCGTGTTGTGTCCGCAAGTACCGATTACGTAACCCAGACTGAGCATTTTTCCAACGATGCTTGCAACGGGAATACGCTCGTCGAGCTGAACTCCGTAAAGCAAACCCTTTCCACGAATATCAAGAACGAACTTGTGCCGTGATAATTTTTCTGATAACGAGTTTTTCAAGTATTCGCCGAGTTCGGTGATTTCATCAAGCATGTTCGTATTCAATAACTTGTCAACGACGACGTTGGCTGCGGCGCAGGCAAGGGGATTACCGCCGAAAGTAGTTCCGTGGTCGCCGGGCGCAAACGCCGTTCCCGCTTCTCCACGCGCAAGACAGCAACCGATAGGCACGCCACCGCCCAAGCCTTTTGCAAGCGTTACGATGTCGGGTTTTATGCCATAATGCTCGAAAGCGTAGAACGAACCCGTTCTGCCCGAACCCGTTTGTACTTCGTCAAGAATAAGGAGTACTCCCTTTTGCTTGGCGTAGGCGTACGCGCCGACGAGATAATCGTAAGTTGCGGGCATGACACCGCTTTCCCCCTGAATACATTCGAGCATAATTGCGCCCACGTCGTCAGTCAGCGCAGACTTCAATGCATCGAGATTATTGAAAGGTACGTACTTGAAACCGTCTGGAAGGGGAGAGAAAGGCGCGGAATACTTCTCCTGTCCCGTTGCCGTGACTGTGGCGAGCGTTCTGCCGTGGAAAGACTCCTTTGCCGTAATAATCGTCGTTTTTCCGTTGCCTTTTTCGTGCGCGAGTTTGCGTACGATCTTAATAGCGCACTCGTTGGCTTCTGCTCCGCTGTTGCAAAGAAAAGCTTTGTCGAAAGTATCACCGACAAGTTTATCAATAAGTTCGGCTTGCGGTCTGTTATAATACAGATTGGAAATATGAATAAGTTTTCCCGCCTGCTCGCTGATAGCCTTGACGAGATCGGGGTGATTGTATCCCAATGAGTTCACGGCAATACCACCGAAGAAATCGGTATATGCGTGCCCGGCAGTATCGTACAGCGTACTGCCTTGACCGCGCTCAAAGCAGACGTTCTGCCTGCGGAAAAGATTCATATATTTATTTTTTTCAATTTCTCTGATATGTTCAACTTCCATTGTTTTGTCCTTTTAACTAAAAACGCCTCACAAATTTATCAAACTGTATTAGTCCAGAATAAGCGTACCGATACCCTTGCGTGTGAACAGTTCGACGAGTATGCAGTGGGGAATAGTTCCATTGACGATATGTACGTGCTTAATACCTTTCTTGACGGCGGTTACGCACCCTCTGACTTTGGGAATCATACCGCCCGAAATAACTCCGTTCGCAATCAAACTCTCCGCTTCTTCCACTTTGAGTTCGCTTATAAGCGTATCTTCGTCTTCTGCGTTACGGCGTATTCCGTCAATATCGGTAAGGAAGAGTAGTTTGTCTGCTCCCACGGCTGCTCCGATTTCGCATGCTGCCGTATCCGCGTTGATGTTATAACTGTTGCCGTTTTCGTCTACTCCTATCGTTGCGATAACGGGAATATAGTCTTCTACGCAAAGATTTTTAAGCATTTCTCCGTCTACCGATACGATTTCACCGACGTAGCCATAGTCCACACCGCCGACAGGGGCTTGCTTTTTGACCTTAATGAGCGAATTGTCCTTTCCGCTTATGCCGACTGCTTTTACGCCCATGCTTCCAAGCGAAGCGGTAACGTTCTTGTTTACTTTACCGCAGAGAATCATCTGTACGATTTCCATCGTTTCCTCGTCAGTCACTCTGAGTCCGCCGATAAACTCGCTCTTTTTTCCCACACGCGCAAGCATAGCGTTGATTTCAGGTCCACCGCCGTGCACTACGATAGGGTATACGCCGACCATTTTAAGCACCGCAACGTCTTGTAAAATGGTCTTGATAATATCGGGATTGTTCATAGCGTTACCGCCGTACTTGACAACCACGAACTTGCCGTAGAACGTTCTTATGTATGGCAACGCTTCTACGAGTACGTTTGCCTTTTGAATAATATCGTCAAAATTATTTTTCATAGTATTTCCTTGTTTTATAAATGGAATCCGACTTTGGGTAAGCCTGCGCTTTCGTCCAGGCCGAACATAACGTTCATGTTCTGAATAGCCTGACCGCTTGCGCCCTTGATAAGATTGTCTATGCAGGATACGACGATAAGTCTGCCCGTTTTTTCTTCGATAGCCGTACCGATATAACAACAGTTGCTTCCTGCCACCGTCTTGATTTCGGGAAGTTTGTTGCCGAGATAATGTACGAACTGCTCTCCGTCATAACGGGAGTACGCCTTTTCCACGTCTTTTGCGGTGGCGGTAAGGTCGCAGTATATCGTTGCGAGTATTCCGCGGTGAACGGGGAGCAGGTGGGGGGTAAAGGTCACGACTGCGCCACTTTTTTCTTCGATTTCGGTAGTATGTCTGTGAGTAGTAACACCGTACGCTTTGAAACTCTCCGAAACCTCGTTGGCGTTATAAGCGACGTCTGCTTTTCTTCCTGCGCCACTCACACCGCTTTTTGCGTCCACGATAACCGTTTTGGGATTGATTACGCCTGCATCCACGAGCGGTTTAATGGCGAGTACGGAAGCGGTAACGTAACAACCGGGATTGCCTATAAGCCGAGCGCCGGCAATAGCCTTGCGGTTATATTCGGGCAAACCGTAAACCGCCTCGCTTGCAAGGTCGGGACGAGGGTGCGTAAGTTTGTACGTTTTCTCATATAAACCGAGATCGTCATAGCGATAATCTGCCGAAAGGTCAATAACTTTTGCGCCGAGATCGATAAGTTTTCCGCAAATATCCGCGCTCTGTCCGTGAGGCAAACAAGCGAAAACCACGTCGCAATCTTGCGCCAATTTTTCGAGCGCAACGTCAGAATAAACCATATCCCCGTACGCGCCACGCAACGTGGGATAAGTATCCGCCACTTTTTGTCCTGCAAGCGAACGCGAAGTAGCGAGCGTAACTTTTGCCGACGGATGACAAGCGAGCAATCGCATTAACTCAAAACCCGTATATCCGTTTGCGCCTACAATTCCAACTGAAATCATTAGTAACTTCCCATAATCGTTATTTTTGCATATTATACATTTTTTTGAATAAATATGCAAGTAATTTGACACCGTTAAAAAACATTTTTTTCAAATGCCTTTACTATTATAACTTATAAAAATATTTTCGTCAATAGCTTTGACATTTTTTTTTATAATATATATACTATATATACGAGAAATATACGAAAAACACAGGCGAGGGCGTCGAATATGGCTGAATTGAAAATTATCGGGGCGAAAAAGGAATACGATCTTCACACTCTCGGAGTGAAAGAATTCACGCATGAGTTTGCAGACGGCAGTCTGACTACAATCGTAGGAATGCTCGGAAGCGGAAAATCCACGCTCGTTAATCTTCTTTGCGGAATAGTGGACGTAACGGCAGGTCAGATATTTCTTGGTGGAAAAGAATTGCAATCACTCGAACCGAAGTTTCGTAACGTCTGTCTTATGAAAGAAGGAATGTGCGCGACGAAAGGGAGCGTACGGGATAATCTTTCGTATGGGCTTAAACTCCGTGGCTTTGCGAAAGCGGAAATAGACGAAAGAGTAAACGAGGCTCTTGCTCTTCTCGGCTTGGAACAAGTCAGTAAGGAAAAAATGAAAAATCTTTCCGAACTTGAGCGCAGACTGACCTCACTCGGACGCGCCGTAGTGAGAAAACCCGATCTGTTTATTTTGGACGAACCTTTCTTCAACCTTTCGGACGAAGATAAACAATCGTTAGCCCAAGCGATAAGAAGCGTACAAAAAGCAACGGGCATTACGACTTTGCTCATATCGAGCGAAGGGGCGGACGCTTTTTTATGCGGTGACTATGCGATAATAATGAGAGAAGGCGAAATAATTCAAAAAGGTAGTGAGAGTGAATTACTTTCTGCTCCTGCCGATATGTTCGTAGCATCTTATATCGGCGAAAACCCTATGAGTTTTATTCGCGAAGAAGAATGCTTCGTAGGTTTCCGCGCAGACGACGTAAAAAGTGGTGAAAAGTACGTTGGAGTAATCGAGGGCGAAGAAAACGGGTATCTGACTTTGAGGATAAGAGAAGGAGAACCGCCCGTCAGAGTAAAGGGGAAAGGGGAAGCAGGTGAAAAATTTGCCTTTGATTTGACGACGTTTATCCGTTTTGACCAAGAAAATGGAAAACTTATAAAAATCTTATAAAAATATTTATAAAACCCCCTTGAAAGATGAATAATCTTGTGTTATAATATCTATCGGAATATAGATTTTGATAATCTACGAGGATTTAATATATGACTAACAGCGAATATCAATATTTCTTCCATGCAGGAACGTTGCAAACGGCATACGAATATCTCGGTTGTCATTATGACCGCAAGACCAAGCGCGCGATTTTTCGTGTGTGGGCTCCTCACGCCGACAGCGTATCCGTTATTGGCGATTTTAATTTTTGGGACAAAACGGCAAACTATATGTTCCGTATTACCGAAAGCGGAATATACGAAGGTATAATAGATAACGTAGAGGAGTTTCAGGCGTATAAATACTTTATTCGTGGCAGAAACGGTCATACGGTAGAAAAAGCAGATCCGTACGGCTTTATGCACGAAACGCAGGGAAGCACGGCGAGCAAAGTTATATCGCTTGACAACTTCTTGTGGAACGACGACGAGTGGTTGGCGCGTCGCAAAAATAACGAACCGTACTCACAACCCATAAACGTATATGAGTGCAATATCGCTTCGTGGAGAAAATACCCTGACGGCAATTTCTATGATTATAGAAAGTTCGCCGATGAAATAGTTGATTATCTGAAATATATGAACTACACCCACCTTGAACTTATGGGCATAGCGGAACACCCGTTTGACGGTTCGTGGGGTTATCAGGTGACGGGTTACTTCGCTCCGACTTCACGTTACGGCAGACCGGAGGACTTTGCGTATCTCGTCAATAAATGCCACGATAACGGAATAGCGGTTATTCTCGATTGGGTGCCCGGTCATTTTCCTAAGGACGAACACGGACTGTATAACTTCGACGGCGAACCTTGCTACGAGCCCGAACATCCTCTTCGCTCCGAACATAAGGAGTGGGGAACGATGTGTTTCGATTACGGCAGAAACGAAGTAAAATCCTTCCTTGTATCCAACGCTATGATGTGGTTTGACAAATACCACGTGGACGGGCTTCGCGTTGATGCCGTTGCAAGTATGTTATATCTTGACTACGGCAGAAACGAGTGGCTTCCCAACGCGCACGGCGGTCGTGAGAATACGGATGCGGTAGACTTCTTCCGTTTGCTCAATACGGCGGTATTCGATCATTTCCCCGGCATACTAATGGTAGCAGAAGAATCAACGGCGTGGCCTATGGTGACTAAACCTGCCGATTGGGGCGGACTTGGATTTAACTTCAAGTGGAATATGGGCTGGATGAACGACACGCTTTCGTATATAAAATCCGATCCGTTCTTCCGTCAGTATAAGCATAATATGATGACGTTCTCAATGGAGTACGCTTTCTCAGAGAACTACGTACTTCCCATTTCGCACGACGAAGTAGTGTACGGAAAAGGCTCGCTCATCAATAAAATGCCGGGCGACCATGACCTTAAATTCGCAGGTGTGAGAAACTATCTTACCTATATGTACGGACATCCGGGCAAAAAACTGCTCTTTATGGGCAACGAACTCGGACAATGGGCAGAGTGGGATTGGAAGAAAGAAATAGATTGGGTACTTACCGAATACCCTCAGCATAAAGGTTTGCAGACCTTCATAAAAGAACTCAACCGCATATACAAAGAAACCCCCGCGCTTTATGAAATAGAGAACAGTTGGGACGGCTTTGAGTGGCTCGTGGATGATGATTCTTCGGCAAACGTTCTCGCTTTTGAACGTCGAGACAAAGCAGGCAACCGTATCCTCATAGTGATAAACTACGCGCCTACCGATTGGAAAGGTTATCGTTTGCCCGTAAATCCGGGTAAGTATACCCGACTTTTGCGTACGTCGTATTATGGCTGGGATCAAGTCCCCGTAAAAATAAAGTCCGAACCGATTGCGAACAGAAAAAAAACGGACAGTCTTATTATGGATATCGAGAGTATGAGCGGTTATATGTTCTATTGTCCTGCGCCTAAGCCCAAGAAAACGCGGAAGAACAGCGCGACCAAGACGACAGGCAAAGCGGAAACTCCGAAAACCACGAAAACCACAAAAGCGACTAAAACAACGAAAAGAACTAAGACGGTAAAGAAATAAACAGAGGCAGATGGTATGACGAAAAAGACAGAAAACACGGAAAAGAAAACCAAAACGACCAAAAAAAGTACGGTGAAAAAGACGGCTACAACCAAAAAAGTCACCAAAAAAATCATTGATGACAGTAAGCCCAGAGTTCTTCTCGCCTCAGCGGAAGTCAATCCCTTTTCACAAACGGGCGGACTTGGCGAGGTAGCATCATCACTTCCCATAGCGGTCAACGCATCGGGTGAGGCGACTATGGCAGTCGTAACTCCGCTTTACGAATGCGTAAAGGAAGAATACCGCAAGGACTTTGAATTCATTTGCCATATCAACGTTCCCGTTGCGTGGCGTAGAGAATACGCAGGGCTTTTCCGTTATGAGTACCGTGGTGTAATACATTATTTTATTGACAACGAGCGTTACTTCAAACGTTCCAACTTATACGGATATTATGATGATGCCGAGCGTTTTGCGTTCTTCAACAGAGCAGTGCTTGAGCTTATGCCGTACATGGATTTCAAGCCCAACGTACTTCACGTTAACGATTGGCACACAGCCCTTATCCCCGTTTATTATCGTCTTTTCTATATCAATTCAGACGGTTATAAAAACATCAAGACGATGATAACCATACACAATATCGAGTATCAAGGCAAGTACGACGGCTTCTTGCTTGAAGACGTGTTCGGTATTTCGGGCTATGAGTATCATAATCTTGAATGGGGCGGATGCGTAAATCTCTTATACGGCGCGATTGCGTACAGCGACCTTATTTCCACCGTTTCGAGAACGTACGCGCAGGAACTCCGCACGTCAGAGCACGCTTGCGGACTGGAAAACGCCATAGACAGATATGCGGATAAATTAACGGGCATAGTAAACGGCATTGATACCGAAGTCTATAATCCCGCTACTGCGCCTGCTATCGTAAGCCATTACAGCGCAGACGATTTCTCTGCAAAGGTCGAGAATAAACTCGCGCTTCAACGTGAACTCGGACTGCCCGAAAGAGCAGACGTTCCCATGATAACGATGGTAACCCGTCTTGCAGGACACAAAGGTCTTGATATTCTCAAAACGGCTATAACCGATATTATCAAAGAAGACGTGCAGTTCGTACTTCTCGGTACGGGCGAGCCCGAATACGAAGGATTCTTCTCCGATCTTCAATCGGCATATCCCGATAAGGCGCGCGCTCTCATTATGTTCAATAAAATTATGTCGCAAAAACTCTTTGCCTCAGGCGATATTTATATGATGCCCTCAAAGAGCGAGCCTTGCGGTCTTGGACAAATGATGGCGATGCGTTACGGCGCTCTGCCCATCGTTCGTAACGTCGGCGGGCTGAACGACACCGTAGTAGAAGGTGAGAACGGCAACGGCTTTATTGCGACTGAGCATACTTCCAAGTCGCTTTACGAAGCATCCATGCGCGCGATTGAAGCGTACCGCGATAAAGAGAAGTGGTCGCGCCTTATGACCAACGCAATGAAGGCGGACTGGTCGTGGGCAAAAAGCGGAAAAGAATATATCGAAATGTATAAAAAACTCTTGGAGAAATAATGACTGACAAAGACGTAATTTCAAAATTTGACCACACTCTCCTGAAAGTCGATATGACCGAGCGTGGTATAGACGAATTATGCAAAGAAGCGGTTTTATACGGAACTGCTTCCGTTTGCATACCCCCTTGCTACGTATCGAGAGCAAAGAATAATCTTAACGGTAGCGGAATAAAAGTCTGTACAGTAATAGGTTTTCCTAACGGCTATTCAACGACGGAGAGTAAAGTTTTCGAGTGTGAACAAGCGGTAAAACTCGGCGCAGACGAAATAGATATGGTAATAAACGTATCTCAACTGAAAAGTGGAAATTACGGCTACGTACAAAGCGAAATAAAACTCGTTCGTGAGGCCTGCCTTGGAAAAACCCTTAAAGTAATCGTAGAAACGGGCGCTCTTACCGAGAGCGAAAAACGTACCGTACTGGAAATAGTAACGGTATCGGGCGCAGACTATATCAAAACGTCCACGGGTTTCGGCTTTGGTGGCGCAACCGAAGCGGACGTTCGTCTTTTTTCCGAACTTTCGCAAGGCAGAATAAAAGTCAAGGCAAGCGGTGGAATACGAAGCATAACCGAAGCGCATAAAATGATAAAAAGCGGAGCAGACCGCATAGGCGAATCTTCCGCTTTGAAAAATCCGTAAGGTTTATGAGCGTTCTGAAAAGTCAAAAATCCTTTTCTCCAATGAACGAAAAAAATAAGTATAAACGAGATAAATCAATAGAAGTAGTAATAAAAAAGAAAAGTTTGAAGGAACTTTTCTTTTTTTATAAAATCCAACCGAATTTTTCTGTCATCACAAAAAGCATCATCCCGAGCGAACGCACTCCCAATCCCGTCATCCTGAGCGAACGCACTCCCAATCCCGTCATCCTGAGCGAACGCACTCCCAATCCCGTCATCCTGAGCGAACGCACTCCCAATCCC
>JAFXKH010000059.1 GCA_017531795.1 Clostridia bacterium | reverse complement strand
TATACATAAAAATTGAAAACCTCCTGAAAGTGACTGACTTTCGGGAGGCTTTTTTGTATAGGACAGTAGTAAGTTTATTTTATCGTTCCACAATTGTTTCCGACACGCCTTTATGGCAAAAATAAAAGAGATTGTATCCTTTATTTGGATACAATCTCTCTTGGCGGAGAGAGAGGGATTCGAACCCTCGGATACGTTTCCGCATCGCACGCTTTCCAAGCGTGTGCCTTCGACCACTCAACCATCTCTCCGTATGAGTGCCCGCTTCTAACAGCTTGAATATAATATCATATTGTAACGCAAAAATCAAGCATATAATTCAAAAAAGTTTTAATTTCATAAAATACTTTCATAATTTCTATAAGAGTTTACTTTATAGCCCGAACGAGTAGCGTAAACGAGATGAATTACACGCTATCTTTGAGTTTTTGGGCGTAGCGACCTACGTGGCGTTGGGAAGGATGGGAGATATGTTAAAAAATCATTAGAATTGGATAAAATTTTCATAATAGTATTGACTTAATTAAAATTTAATAGTAAAATATATATATCTATAAATATAAAATAGGGGAATGGGCAATGGCATCAAGACGACGGATAGACGGTTCGTTCGACGAGGATCATAACGGCGAACTTCGTAAGAGAAAGAAAGGCGGATGTCTGACAAAAATATTGATCAGACTGGGCATAACGGTAGGTTCGATTGCTGTTCTTATTGTAGGCGCGCTGATTGCCGGCAATATCGTGCTGGGCAATATGTTCGGCGTGTCTCTTTTTGACCTGTTCGGCGTGTTTGGTGATATGGGCGCAAACAGAACGGAAATAGTTGCCAACCCTTACACAAACGAAGATGAGAAAGGTTTTTACGATGCCGCCAACGATATGCTTTATTTCAAATCGGGAGCAGAGGCGGTCTTGGATTCGGAATACGTTCACGAGTTACTTGGAAACATACCTGACGGCAATACGGACAGTATGTTTGATTCGCTTTTGAGCCTGCTTTCTGCCGACAATTTTGACAAGACCAAATTATCCGCATATAAGGGCTGGCAAGAATCTGTTACGCACTTGTCTACGCTTCCGACGATAACGGATAGACAGTTCGCGGCTTTCATTAAGGACGCGTTGCTTGATTCGGGCATGCTTGACGATATGCTCGGTTCTGCGCTTTCGGAAATAGGCGTAGCAAATCTTTCGGACGTGGCTTCCATTGACCAGGTAATAATTTCCAAGCAGAGCGCGGTAACGCGTAGTGGAGCAGACGACGTAATGATGAAACTCACCGTATCCTTAAACGTCGAAGAACTCGTGAACGCCATAATGAAACACTTCGAATTGGAGTTCTTGGGCGGAGTATTGAATTTCTTCCTGCCTGACGAAACTTTTTTGTCGGCTACTGTAAATATGTCGGACGCAAGCGACGGTTTGAAACTTGCAATAAACGCTCTTGACAATCAGACCTGCAACGTAACGGCGAAAGAGGAGATTCTCGCCAAGTACGGCGACGGTAAGGGCTCAGTAACGAAAATGGAAAGAATTTTCGTCATCATAGAAAGTTTCTCGGGCGTGGACGTATTAAAAACGATAGAAGATTCCGTAAAACCCATGCTCGGTTATTTCTGCAAGGGCGCGGAAACCGAAACGCCTTTCTGCTTTGCCGATCTAATAGACCTTAATTCCGTAAAGAGCAACGCAGACGGTAGCAATTCTTTCAAACTCGACTTGTTCGGCATGTTGACCGATTTGCTCAACACTCAAACGGGTGGCGCTTCTCAACCCGAAGACGTGGTAGTTCTTATGCAAGCGTTACTTTGCACCGAGTCCGAGCCTGTGTATAAAGACGATTACGCGCACCGCGCCGACTTATATTACGATCCCACGGGCGCAGACCTTGCCCAAGCCCTTGCAAGCATAGGCAAGACAACTTTGAGCGAAATAACGACCAAAGCGGAGTATGACGCTCTCAAAAAAGCGTACGGCAAAATATCCTATGATGATTTTGGCGTGACGTTGGGCGCGGCGTACGTAAGCGCGTATTGCGATGAATTTATGGATGCGCTCGCAAAGACGTATTGTCTTGACCTTGGTGATTATACCTTCTATGACGTTCTTGGCCTGCTCGGTTTTTCGGACGGTAACGAAGCCATGCCCAAGTTTACCGATCTCGTTGACGGTCACCGCCTTGCAGAACTCGCAAAACCCGAAAATCAATCGGACGTAATGAAAGTAACGGACAGAATGCTCGGCGCAATCGTCATTGAACTCCTTCCCGAACTGCTCGGCTCGGAGTTTGAAAAGTACGATATGCAACTTCGTACGGTAGCGATAACCGAAAGGGTAGTGGAGAGCGTAAGTCACTCTATGCTGACGTTGAAGTTCACTGTTGACCTTAGCGGACTTATTGAGGGCGACGTTGCCGAGTATATAGGCGACCTCGTTCCCCAAGCGGTCACCTTCGGCGTTACCGTAGATATGACTGTCGGTATGAGCAAAGAAAATAAACTGCCCGCAGAAATTGCATGCTTTAACGACGTTACTGAAAGTGGAACGGCAACCGTACTCAACGGATTGACGACGGGAAATATCCTTTCCGCTATCGAAAGGATTATTCCGGACGTTGATTTAGATAAACTGCTTTCTATGGTGTCCGATAGTTTGGCGGAAGTTACGACCGGGCTGAACGAAGCGTTGCCTTATTACGCGTTCCGTCCTTCGGTGGCGAACAACGCGGGTTACGTTGAACTTCCTTCCGTATTTGATATTGCGGTAGAGTTCCTTGGGCTTAATGAAGAAG
>JAFXKH010000058.1 GCA_017531795.1 Clostridia bacterium | reverse complement strand
TATGCCTTTGAGCTTCAAAAAGGCGGTTTCAAACAGTTTCATAACCGCCATAACGGAATTTTCTTTGTCTTTTTTGTGATTGTTTATCCCGATGTTCAATAAATAATCGAGAAGTATATTGAACCGACAGTAAATGGGGTTGTACTCGTTGACGATACGGATTGCGCTCGTCTTGATATTTTCCAGCACGAAAATGGACTCGGTTACGTCAAACACGAGTTTGTCCTTGTATACCGAGTTTGCGGTAGTCGCGATGCGTTCTTCATTGCTCTGGTGGGAAGTATGCGCGTAGTGATATCCGCATATATACTTTACAATATCGGGCGCAGAAACTCCGTATAAGGAAGGATTTATTCCGTTGGCGACGAGTTTTGCGTGGTATTGTTCAAGCACTCTGGCAAGCATTTCGGAAACAAAAGAGTGCGGAAAAGTATAACCGCCGTATTCGTTACGCAGTTTAGGAAGTGAGTAATTCAGAATTTCGTTGATAAATTTTTCCATTTTCGTCTATTTGTTTATATATTAGCACAAAATAAAAAATATGTCAATAGCAAAAGGGGAAAGGGTAAATTAGAAATTGGTTAAATTTATATTTCTCGCGTTTTTTGACGATTTTTACATTCAACGGCTTTTGTTTGCATCACAATAACCACGAAGCCGTAAACGGCTTGACATTTTCTCCACGTAGTAGTACAATAAGATATTATCATGGAACTTCTTACGCCACAATTGATGTGGAAGGGTTATGACCCGTCCATACTTCCGCTTGCGACCAGCATACTGTCCGATAAAACCGAGGGCGGTAAGCGGTTTTTGACCGCGCGCTTTAACGGTTCGTTCTCCACCGACGGAGTATCGAGAGTGTACGTCCGCGCCGTACTGCCGATAGGCAAGCAGTCACCGACGGTAATTTTTGCGCCCGATGCTTATCAATCGGTTAATTCCGTCAGCATAGACGCGTATACTTCGGCAGGCTATGGCGTTATCGTTGTGGACTATGCCGGCGAGCGTGACGACGATCCGTATTACACGATATATCCTCGTTCAATGGAGTACGCCAACTTCAAGCCCGAACAACTTTTTACTCTGCCTACCGACCTGCGCTTTAATTGTTGGAACACTTGGGCAGAAACTCTTATGCGCGCGGTTACGTTCGCTTCGTCGCTAGTCGAAGTGGACTCAAAGCGTATAGCGGTGGTAGGTGAGGGCGTAGGCTCTGCCTCTGCGTTGAAATCCGCTTCTGTGGACGAGCGAATCAAATGCGTTGCGACGCTGTATACTTCTTCGTTTACGACAAACGAATTAAGCGAGCAGGACAGACTGACCTATCAGGTGGCGTTCAGTAAGGAAGCGTACGCGCCGTTAGTAAAAGTTCCTACGCTTATGCTCGTAGCCTCCAACGAACAAGACGACTCGATTGACGACGTTTTTTCTACTTACGAGCGGATACCGCCTTCTACGGGTTCGTTGCTGTCGGTCAGCGAGCGTACCAGTCATGCGTTGGCGCATAAACAAAAGAATAATCTCAAAAACTGGTTACATAAGCATTTGAGCGGAGAAGGGGATTTCCCCACGCCTCCCACCTTTACGCTTACGGCAGAGGAGAGAAAACTTACTTTCAATATAACCTTGCCCCAAGGCTTGTCAGAGCCTGAACTGTTCGTTGCTCCATACGAGAGAGCAGGCGCGCTTCGTAATTGGCGGTTGTATAAACCTACTCGGCGCGGTGACGTGTTCGTGGCGAAGGTGGATGTTTATGATGTGAAAAAGCCAATAATCGCTTTCGTCAACGCCGTACAAAAAGGCGTGAAAGGACTGTCGGTTACTTCAAACGCAATAATAAAAACACCGGGATTACTTGGCGTAGACGAAACGCCCATAACGAACAACCGTCTTGTGTATAGCGGTGAAATGGGTAAGGACGACTGGATAGTAATGTCGGATAACGTCAAGAAAAATATGTTATCCGTAATGAAAGGTCCGTTCGGTATAAACGGTGTATCTTCATCCACGGGCAATCTGTCTACTTTCAAGATAGGCGATCCTGCAAGCTCGGGCAAGAACGGTTGGATTTTGCAATTGATGGTATATTCCATGGAAGAGCAGGACGTATCCTTTGTCGTTACTGAATGCATAAGTGACGAAGACAAGACAAAGTACGTGGAGTTTACGCGCGCGGAGAGACTGTATCCTGCCGATAATTGGCGTACGCTGAACTTGTCCGAAAGGGATTTCAAATCTTCGTACGGTGGACAGTTAAATTGGGATGACGCAGTTTATTTGCAAGTGAAAAGCGACTCTCCCATCGCGATTGCAAGAGTGCTTTGGGTATAACGGAGAAACATGGAAGTATTATACGAGAAAAAAAACACCTCGCCGTTAAACGTTGCTATAAACGCCGTATTGATCGTCGTCTTTTTGGCATTGGTTGCTTTCTTTATTTTTGCGCTGAACTATTCCGTATGTCAGGTAAGTGGCGCAAGTATGAACGATACTCTCGTAAACGGGCAGTACGTTTTGCTTGAAAAGAGCGAATATACGGCGAGCGTGGGCGACATTATCGTGTTTGCGCAGACCAAAGACGGCGTTACCACGCAGTATGTCAAGCGCGTAGTCGCTTTGGAAGGCGACGTAGTAGAATTTCGCTCTACGCAGTCAAGCGTCGGACTTTACGTCAACGGCGTGCTTCAAGAAGAAACGTATATAAAAGAAAATATGCTGGTAAATGAGTATTCTTGGGGCGTAAACTTTAAGCAACCTTACGGACATGTAATCGGTTTAGGCGAAGAGCATACGGTGGCGGATGATTGCGTGTTTGCGTTAGGCGACAATCGCAATAACTCTATGGACTCACGGTACATGGACTATATCGGTGACGTAAAACTGAACGAAGTGGTCGGTAAAGTGGGTGTTCAGGTGGAAAAAGACTCCTTTTTCGAGTGGATAATAAGCCTTATCTACGGCAATCAGGTACAGCAAGAAGCATAATGAGTATAATATCGGTAAAGAACGTTAGTTATATCTATAACGAAGGTTTGGAAGACGAAGTAACTGCGCTTACAGACCTTTCTTTTGAAGTGGAAGAAGGGGAGTTTATCGCCCTTATCGGCTCAAACGGTAGCGGAAAATCCACGCTTGCCCGACTTCTGAACGGCTTGTTTTTGCCGTCTGACGGAAAGATTACGGTAAACGGTATTCCCACCGTGGATAAAAAGCGGAAGTTTGACGTACGCAGTACGGTGGGCGTGGTTTTTCAGAACCCCGACAACCAAATGGTCGCTACGATAATAGAAGACGATCTTGCGTTCGGTCCGGAAAATCTCGGTCTGCCGAGCGAAGAAATAAACAGGCGTGTGGACTGGGCGCTCGACTGCGTGGGTATGAACGGTTACCGCAAAAAAACGCCCACTCGTTTATCGGGTGGACAGAAACAGCGTATAGCGATAGCCGGGGTACTCGCTTTAATGCCCAAAGTCCTTGTGCTGGACGAGGCAACCGCAATGCTTGATCCCCGCGGTAAAAAGGAAGTTATGGACACTATCGAGCGTATTCGGGAGAAAGAGGGTATGGCTGTTATTATGATAACCCATTTTCCCGAAGAAGCAGCGCGCGCTGATAGAATAATCGCTCTCCACCGAGGCCATAAAGTGATTGACGAACATCCACGCACCGCGCTGACGGACGTGGACAGACTGCGCGCGTACGGTTTGGACGCGCCCCTGCCTGCGAGAGTAGCGCATACGCTCAAAACCCGTGGCGTTAACCTTGACGGTAATATCTTGTCAGCAGACGAGCTTGCGGAGGCGTTATGTCGGTTATAATAAAAAATCTGAGTTACGTATACAGTCCGCGCTCTCCGTACGAAACCCGCGCGCTGGACGGAATATCGCTGGAAATCAACGACGGCGACTTTTTCGGTATAATCGGTCATACGGGTAGCGGAAAATCCACGCTCATAAACCATCTTAACGCTCTTGCGCGCGTGCAGAAAAAATACAACGAGAACGCTACCTTGGAAGTATGCGGAATCGATCTTACCGCGAAAAAGCCCAACCTTAAACTTCTGCGCGAAAAGGTGGGTATGGTTTTTCAATATCCCGAATACCAACTGTTTGCAGATACGGTCAAAGCGGACGTCGGTTACGGCGCGAAAAATCTCGGGCTGGATAAAGAAGAAATTGAAATCCGCGTGCGTGACGCTATTGCCAAGGTCGGCTTGAACTACGACGAGGTGGCGGAGCGTTCGCCCTTTGAACTGTCGGGCGGTCAGAAACGTCGCGTAGCGATAGCCGGAGTTATCGTAATGCGCCCCGAACTGCTTATACTCGACGAGCCGACGGCAGGACTCGATCCGCGCGGAAAAAAAGAAATACTCGATCTCGTGCATAGCCTTAAACAGACTTGCCCGACTATCGTTATGGTATCGCATAATATGGACGAAGTGGCTGACTGCTGTAATAGAGTCGCCGTTCTGGGCGGTGGTAAGGTTACGGGCATATACGCGCCCCAAGAACTGTTCGCTCACCGCGAACTTATAAACTCGCTCGGTCTTGAACTTCCTACCGTTACCGAGCTTGCGCAGTACCTTGCCCAAAGAGGCTTGCCCGTCAGTCCGTCCGTCATCAGGGAAGAAGAACTCGTGGAGGCGTTGCTTAAAAGATGAAAGACGTAGCAATCGGACAACTTTATCCCGTTGACTCACCCATCCATAGACTTGATCCGAGAGTGAAGTTCGTCGTTACGATAGCGTATATCGTAATGCTCTTTTTCGCGCAGTCTTTTATCCTTTTTGGTATAATCACAGTCGGACTGATCGCCGTGATCTTCCTTTCACGCATACCGCTTAGCAAAGTGTTGCGTAGCATAAGATTTATAATCTTTTTGCTCGTGTTCACCTTCATAATAACTCTGCTTTTGAATAAGGGCGAGGGCGCGGAGGCGGAAATAGCCAAGTACGGGTATTATCTCTCTTTCGGGCCGTTCACCATTTGCGGAACGGGACTGCTTAACGCAGGCAAACTGTGCACCAGACTTATTCTTATCGTGGTTGGACCGACGCTACTCACACTCACCACGTCGCCCACAGACCTTACCGAAGCGATAGCCTGGATACTTTCACCCTTTAAGTTAATCCGCTTGCCCGTACACGAATTCGCTATGATAATGTCGCTTGCGCTCCGCTTAGTCCCGACCGTTATGGAAGAAACGGAAAAGATTATGAACGCGCAAAAAGCCCGTGGCGCATCCTTTGACCACGGCAATATCTTCAAACGCGCAGGCGCGCTCGTTCCCGTCTTGGTTCCGCTTTTCGTAAACTCTATGAAACGCTCTGACGAACTTGCTAACGCTATGGAATCGCGCTGTTACCGTGGGGCAAAGGGCAGAACGAAAATGAAGAAACTCCGCTTCCGTTTCAAAGACGTCTTCGCTTTCTTCCTTTTCGCGCTCTTTATGTTCTTCATCCTTATGGTAGCGTGTAATTGGTTTGGATGGGAGTGGTGCGTATTCTTAAACACCTACTAGTCGCCTTGTCGACGGTGTATATCCGCACGTCTACGGGCTACGCTCTCGCTCGTGTGCTATTATATTCTTGCGCACCGCTAACGCTCGCTTTGCGTGCGCCAGAATTACCCGCGCTAGCGGAATCTTTTTCGTTCTTTCTCCCAAAAAGCCCCTCGATGCCGTAAGGCAATCTTCGGGGACGTTTGCTAACGCAATACGCTTTTTGGAAGAAATCTCCGAAAAATCTTTCCGCAATCGCTACTTATTGTGGGTGACAGTATATTTGTAGTTTGATAATTTTTTACTCTCATTACCGTCATCCTGAGCGATAACGCAAGGATCTAATACGAGTTACGCGCTCTCGTGTGCTTTGGTACAGGCGCGCAAGAAAAATGCCTCCCTTGTGTAAAGGGAGGTGGCTCGGCGTTAGCCGAGACGGAGGGATTGTAATCGCTTGTGCAAAAAGTAACTTTCATTGTTGCGAGAATAAGGCAATCCCTCAGTCAGC